>DYQV01000261.1 GCA_020719105.1 Rikenella microfusus | reverse complement strand
ATATTATTTCTGTTTTCAGGTTGAAATTTCAGTTCCTTCCACCAAAGTGGCTTGCGTCCAAAGGGGTCGTCGGCACCCCACATACCCATTTCTTCACCATTCCAAATTTGAGGAGCTCCCACTGTTGTAAATAAATGCACCAGATAAAGTTGTAATCGCCTGTAAACTTGTTTATTAGGTTTTCCGGTTTTATAATCTTTATTCTCAAGCGGATTAGCATGAAATTTATAATCATTGTCGTTGTAAAAATCGGTGAGTATACGCGGTGCATCATGCGACGACGAAACGTTCATCATAGCTTTTACATTTTCCGGTTTTAATCTATTCCACTGACTCAACAAACTGTCTTTTAGCTCTGCTGCATCAATTCCATTCTTTGTGTTTGCAAAAAAATAACGTGCCGGACGATAAACTTGATAATACATAACCGCATCGAACATATCGCCTTTCATATAAGGTGTTGGGTCCATCAAAATATCCGGCCATTTTTCCCACCAAATTTCACCAATTAAATAAGCATCTTCTTTCACTGAGCGAACAAACTGCCGATAATCACGCCAAAATCCAAGCCCTATTTGTTCCGCAACGTCCAAACGATACCCATCAATACCTTTTGCAACATCACCATCAGGCGCTAACCAACGTTTCGATACATCAAAGACATGCTGTTTTACACCATTATCCATATTACCTTCGTAAGGTTTACCATTCTCCCTTTTTCCTACTATGTCCGTTTTTCTAAATTCAGGCATATAAGCATTTCCGTACCAACCGTCGTACTTAAACTCATTTTCAGTGGTTTGAGGATTATCAAAAGTCGAAACATTGTACCACGAACAATAGGACGAAGCCGACTGATTTTTCAAAATATCCAACCATGCCCAGAAATTAGTTCCGGTATGATTCCACGAGAAATCCATTATTATCCGAATGCCCCGTTTGTGAAGTTCGTCAATTAGTTTTAAAAATAATTTATCTGCCGAAGTCCATTTCCAAGTATTTGGGTCAGCCGGATTTTCGGTAGCCATTAGTTTTTTATCTCCTTCAGGGTCTGGTCCGAAATTAATATCCACATGATGATAATTACGGGCATCGTATTTGTGTAACGATGGAGCATCATTAATCGGGTTCAGATAAATAGCCGTTATTCCCAAATCAGTCAAATAATCGAGTTTATTTATAATTCCTTGCAAATCTCCACCATAGCGACGGTATTGCAATAAGTCATTAAACGATTTATCTGAACCTTTCATCCACTTATCACGCCCAAACCAATCTCCAGTCCATTCAGTAACATTCCAACCAGCAGGAGGTACAATACTCATGTTGGCGACAGTCGTATTTTCGACAGTAGGATCGTTTGTTTTATCGCCATTGTTAAATCTTTCCACAAATATTTGATACCAAACTACATTTTTTGACCACATGGGAGGTTTGGTAAAATTGGGCAACGAATAAACACAATTTTCAGATAAAAGTATAAATAATATGATAAAAAAAACTTTTGACTGTTTCATTTTATGATGTGTTTATTGTCGTTAAGCAAAGTAGAGGAGTGCTTAATTTTTAATTTCAACAAAAATACGGCTATTTTAAATTCTGATAAAAAAATCAATAATTTATAGACTTAAAGATAGTTGCAATCGTTTGCGATAAAAACAAAGTCAATTTTAATTTGTTATACATTACACAAATAAAATATAACTTACATTTGCCAATAATTTAATAATAAAACACATAGAGATAATAAAATATAAGACCGATATAAAATGAAGAAATCAATTTTTACGCTATTTTTTGTGGCTTTCACCATTTCGTTGTGGAGCCAGATTATCACTTCAAGTCCTGTTTTTATTACAAAAGACTATACAGGAGTTATAGAATTGACCTACGATGCAACACAAGGTACTGCCGGTCTTAAAAATTACACCGGTTCCGATGGAGTTTATGCGCATATTGGTGTAATTACGAATGAAAGTACCAGCAACAGTGATTGGAAACATGCTCCTACTTGGGGAGATAATTCAGAGAAATATAAACTTACATCGTTGGGAAATAACAAATGGAAATTAACTATTTCTCCTAACATGTCAACCTATTTCAGTCTCAATTCAGGTGAGATTGTAAAAAAATTAGCTATGGTTTTCCGCAATGGCTTAAAAACCAAAGAAGGAAAAGATACTGGTGGTACAGATATTTTTGTTACAATTTACGATTCAGGGTTAAACGTAGCATTTATCGCTCCATCGGGCAACAAAAGCATTTCTGTGGGCAGCACAGTAGACTTTACTGTTAGCTCATCGTTGGCAGCCGACCTTGAACTGAAAATGAATAACACCAGCATTAAAACAGCTACGGCAGCTACTACACTCACTCATTCACAAATATTTAGCTCAACAGGCGATTACACATTAATTGCTTCTGCCTCATTAAACAACACGGTTCTATACGATACGGTGAAAATTTGTGTTCCGGAAGCTGTAACAAATCAGGCTCGTCCGGCAGGATTACTTCCGGGTATTAATTATATAAGCAATTCAAGCGTTACACTCGTTTTGCATGCTCCCAATAAATCGAGCGTTTTCCTTATAGGCGAATTTAATGACTGGTCGCAATTAAATGCATATCAACTGAAAAAAGATGGTGAATATTGGTGGATAACACTTAATGATCTTATTCCCGGAAAAATTTATGGTTTTCAGTACCTTGTAGACGGAGCTATCAAAATAGCTGACCCGTACACCGAAATGGCTCTTGACCCTTGGAATGACAAATGGATAAACGAAAATTACCTGATTTATCCAAATTTAAAATCATATCCTGATGGTAAAACTGAAAGTCTTGTTTCTATATTTCAAACAGCTAAGCCATCGACATACACTTGGGAAGTTCCTATATTCACCATGCCATCGAAAGATAATATGGTAATTTATGAACTTTTGTTGCGCGACTTTACAGTTGAAAAATCACTTGCTGCAGCAATTGAGAAACTCGACTATCTAAAAAACTTAGGAATTACAGCAATTGAATTAATGCCTATACAAGAGTTTGAAGGAAATAACTCGTGGGGTTACAATCCAAATCTGTATTTTGCTCCCGACAAAGCGTATGGAAATGCCGATATGTATAAAAAATTCGTTGACGAATGTCATAAACGTGGAATGGCTGTGTTATTAGATGTTGTATTCAATCAATCAACAGGCTTACATCCATTTGCAGCTTTGTATTGGGATGGTGTAAACAGTCGCCCCGCATCAAACAACCCTTGGATGAATCCTGTGGCTCCACATCAATTTAGCGTGCTCAACGATTTTAATCATAGCTATGTGCCTACTCGCGAATACTTTAAACGTGTTCTGAAATACTGGCTAACCGAATATAAAGTAGATGGCTACCGACTTGACTTAACGAAAGGGTTTACTCAAAATTCAGGTACAGAGTCAGTTAAAGATCAATCCCGAATTGATTACCTTACTGAATATTATAACGCGGCAAAAGAAGTCAAAAGTGATGTTATGTTTATTCTGGAACATTTTTGTGCCTACGATGAAGAACTGGAACTTGCTAACAAGGGAATGTACTTGTGGCGAAATGTAAATAACTCCTTTTCGCAGGCAGCAATGGGTTTTCAGAGTAATAGCGACTTTGGTGGTTTAAATAGCATTCCTCGTCGATGGGTTGGTTATGCTGAAAGTCATGATGAAGAACGAAATTTCTTTAAAGCAAAAACCTATGGTGATGGAGTTATAAAAACGGACTCAATTTGTCGCATTAGTCGAGTACCTTTAAATATTGCTTTTACAGCACTAATTCCAGGTCCTAAAATGATTTGGCAGTTCGGCGAAATGGGGTATGATTATTCAATTGATTCAAATGGTGGTCGTACTAATCCAAAGCCATCTGCATGGAGTTTGTTAAATTTGACACACCGTAAAGCGGCTGCTGACGCTTCTGCCAAAATATTAACCTTACGTAAAATGTATCCTGCTGTTTTTAATGAAGGTACACTTTCGGTGCAGGCAAGTGCAAGTGATTGGGATAACGGTAAAAGAATTGCAATTACACACAATGATTTGAATTTAGTAGCTTTAGGAAATTTTAAAGCGAGTACAACTATTTCGGCATTCCCTAATTTCCCGAAAACAGGATCTTGGTATAATTTATTAACTGGAGAATTATTTTATGTTGGTTATGCCAATTCGCCAATAGATATTGAAGCCGGTAAAGTGTTGATATTTACAGATAAACAAATTAATCTGTCAAATTCAATAAAGAAAGAAAATATATCAGAATTTTCAAATGTATATCCTTCAACTACAACAGGCAAGATATTTATTAGTACTCCAACAATCGAAAATAAAATTAGTATTTATAACCTTCAAGGTAAAAAATTGATGACTAAGACTAATCAATCGGAAATAAATATTGATAATTTAAGTAATGGTCTTTATTTAGTGGAAGTAATTTGTAATGAGGGAAAAGAAAC
>DYQV01000260.1:138-4489 GCA_020719105.1 Rikenella microfusus | reverse complement strand
ACCCATCGCACATTCATACCTTTCGCTTTGCTCAGGTATGAATAAAGCGGGTTAACTATTTGTTGACTCAGTATTTTGATTTGTCAACTTTTATAATCCAGCCCCAAGTTAAATCTTTGTTGTGCGCCGAATAAAGCCCATCATTGCGCTAATAGTTTTATCCGTATCTTTTTTCGTGCTTTTTGTATTTTTCGTTGTTAATTTTTTGAGTGCAATGGAACAAATTATCAATAACAACAGAAAGCACCAAAAAAACAAAAAATAAAAGATTACTTGTAATCTATTGAAAAAAGGGAGTTTTGTCGTACACCCAAATTCTTCTTCAGCCTTATTTGAGTGAAAAAATTGTTATTTTAGCCCAACTGTTACTTGCGAGTCGCTTACCAAATCCTTTAAATCCTATATTTTTGTTAGGTATGATTTTCAGTAGTCCACAGGAAATTTGTATCTTTACCAAATGATAAAGAAGCTTTTTTTTATAACAACCATTATTCTCTTTTGGAGTGCTTGCCAAAAACCCGATTTGGAGCCAATACCCGTTGTTTACAATTATAGCTATTTTCCTGTGGATAGCGGCACTTGGCGTGAGTTTGAAGTAACCAATATTGTGATTGATAAACCATCGAATGTGTTTGATACTACCCATTATTATTTATTGGAGAAATGGGTAGGATTGATTGTAAGTGCTTCCAATGATTCCATGATGCGGTTGGAGCGGTTCACTAAAATTGAGCAAAATCAATCATGGAATATTTTATCGGTCTGGCAGTCAGGGATTATAAACCATGAAGCCATTCAAGTGGAAGAGAATATCCGGTATCTAAAATTGGACTTCCCCGTTCAATTGAATAAAGCATGGAATGGAAATAAATATAACCGTTTTGATACCTTGAATCAATACAATTATAAAATTAAAACCATAAATGAGCCTTATTCATTGAATATTCTGTTGTTTGATTCGGTTTTAACTGTGGTTCAGAAAGAAAAATTGACAGCAATTGATAAAATTTATTTTGAGGAAAAATATGCACTCGGAGTTGGACTTATTGAGAAACAGCAAACCGATATTTATACGGGGAAAGATGACTATGATCCAACAGTTCCAATCGAGGAACGCATTACCAAAGGGATTATATACCACCAAAAACTAATTGGCTATGGCAACAAATAAACTTTTATTGTTTCTGGTTTTATTTTTCATTTTAATAACTGGATTCCCGCAAAATTACAATTATGGCTTTTTGGTCCAGTTTACCGATAAATCAGGTTCAATATATCAAGCGAACCAACCGGAAGCATTTTTATCGGAAAGAGCCATTCAACGAAGGGAGAAGTTCCAAATAGTAATAACTGAAGAAGACTTTCCTGTAAACAAAAAATACTGCGATAGCCTGTTGAGGTTTAATGCCAAGTTACACAATACTTCCCGATGGTTTAACTCCGCCGTGTTTTTTACCAACGATGAATCGTTTCCTTCGAATATGGAAAAGATTTCGTTTGTTAAAAAAGTTACTAAAATTTATGGAACTACTGTAAATAAAAGCGGGTTAGTACATTCAAAGTGGGACGATGAAGCCCAAAGTAAAGTTCCTGTATTTATGGATTATGGTGCATCACAGAACCAAATAACCATGTGTAATGCACAGTTCTTACATAACCAGGGATATTTGGGGCAAGGGGTGCAAATAGCCGTCATCGATGGGGGTTTTTATAAAGTAAATCAATTGAAGTGTTTTGATAGCCTTTTTCAAAACAATCAGATTCTGGGAACCTGGGATTTTGTTACCGATGATTCGATGGTTTATGAAGACCATACCCACGGCATGAATGTATTGTCGATTATTGGTGGAAACCTGCCCCAGCAATTCATGGGTTCAGCGCCTGGTGCCTCTTTTTGGTTGTTGAGGTCGGAAAATACCAATTCTGAATTCCCTATTGAAGAGGAAAACTGGATTGCAGCAGCCGAATTTGCCGACAGTGCCGGTGTTGATATCATTACCTCATCGCTTGGCTACAGTGAATTCGATGATATGAGCATGAACTATACCTATCAGGACATGGATGGAAAAACAACCCGGGTTACTCAAGGCGCTGAGATAGCTTTTACCAAAGGCCTTTTTGTATTAAATAGTGCCGGAAATTCACGAAACAATCCCTGGTTTTTTTTAACCGCACCTAGCGATGGCGAACATGTACTAGGAATTGGTGCGGTGGATTCTTTAAAAAAACTGGCATATTTTAGCAGCAGTGGTCCCTCCTCCGACGGAAGGGTAAAACCCGATGTTACCGCACAGGGTTTCGAAACTAGTTTAGTTTATGCCGATGGTTCGGTTGGAAAAGGTAGTGGAACCTCATTTTCCTGTCCACTCGTTGCCGGAATGGTGGCTTGTTTATGGCAATCCTTACCCGAATTATCCAATCAGGAATTACTAAACTTAATTCGCCAAACGGCAAGCAATACAAGTACTCCCGATGATGATATTGGATACGGAATTCCTGATTTTGCAAAAGCATATTCAACCGGTTCAAATAGCAATATTTCTGATTATTCAACCGATCAAATCCTCACTCTATTTCCGAACCCGTTTTTTGATTATTTAAAAATAAATGCTTATGTAGTTGAAAAACAGAGCGTAGCAATTAGTATTAGTGATATTTCCGGTTCCATACTGTATAACGAAACGTTATCGGTAGAGAATACCACCTTAAACTATTTTCGAATAGAAGGATTGTCGAAATTACAAGCAGGAGTTTATTTATTAACACTTACCACAATAGATAAACAAAGCACTCAATTAATTCTAAAAAATAAATGACCCTTGAATCCATCAGTTTATCTCAATTAGCTAACGCAGCAAAATTAGCCCTAAAAAATCAGTTTCCTCTTCCGGTATGGGTTGTGGCCGAAATCAGCGAAATGAATGTGAATAGAACCGGTCATTGCTATTTGGAACTCATTGAAAAAGAATCGGGTGGTGATAAAATATTGGCTAAAACCCGAGCTACTATTTGGGCTTTTGCTTACCGGATGATACAACCGTATTTTGAAACCACCACCAACGAATCGTTGCATGCCGGTTTAAAAGTTCTGGTTAAAACAACCGTTGAATTTCATGAGGTGTATGGGTTCAGTTTGAATATTGTTGATATTGACCCACAATATACCTTGGGCGAAATTGCTTTAAAAAGAGCCAAAGTTATTCAACAATTGAAAGACGATGGCGTATTTGACATGAACCGCTTGCACCCGTTGGCACTGGTTCCACAAAGGATAGCCGTAATATCGTCGGAATCAGCGGCCGGATATGGCGATTTTTGTGATGAATTGAACAACAATCCGTTTGGGTTTGGTTTTTACACCGAGCTTTTTCCATCTGTGATGCAAGGCGAACAGGCTCCCCAATCAATCATTGAAGCTTTTGAGCGGGTATATCTTTCTATTGAAAAATTTGATGCGGTTGCTTTGCTTAGAGGTGGTGGTTCAAAAAGCGATTTAAGCTGTTTTGATGATTATAACTTGGCCTATTACATAACTCAATTTCCTTTGCCAGTGTTAACTGGAATTGGGCATGAACGCGATGATTCCATTGCCGATATGGTGGCTCATACCCGATTGAAAACGCCAACAGCCATAGCCGGTTTTTTGGTCGATAAGGTTTCGGAATTTGATGGGCAACTGGACGAATATCTGATGTATGTAAATGATTTGGTACAACAACTCATCCAAAATAAAACGTTGGATTTGGAAGGACAATTAAAACGGTTGCAAACCGGATTTGTAGAGTCGTGGCATTACAATCAGCAGCTATTAATGCGAGCGAATTCAAAAATTGAGTATGGATTACTTAGGTTTCAAAACAATCAATATAAAAATCTGGAAAAATATTCTGTTAGCTTGCAGTTTTTATTAAAGAAGGGAATAGAAGCTAAAGCAGACTATTGCAAGCAGCAGCAAAAAAGATTGATAAAAGGAATTTCCCATAGTGTTAAAGAAGAAGAAAAACGCTTGGTGTATTTACAGGAAATAATGGAATGGGCTAATCCTCAAAAAATACTGGATCGAGGATATTCTATCGTCAGCAAACAAGGAAAAATAATTAAATCATCGAGTGAATTAGCTCCTAACGATGTAATAAATATCAAATTAGCCCAAGGTTCCTTAATCGGGTTGGTTGATGGTATTCAGGAATAAATTTCGGTTTTTATTTTCTTAAACCATAGAATATAGTGGATTACTCTTACCCACTTTTTGAATTCCTCAGAAATATAATTACCCCGCTTTATTCATACCTGAGCGCAGCGAAAGGTGTGAATGTGCGATGGGCATTGGGTTGCAAAGCGGGAAACCCCG
>DYQV01000259.1 GCA_020719105.1 Rikenella microfusus | reverse complement strand
CGTTGTCGGCGAAAGAGAAATACTCGAAACAGGAATTTTAACATTCACATTACAACTTGCCGAGAAATTTCCTTCTTGCGTTGTGGCAGTAATTGTTGCATTTCCCACAGAAATGGCAGAAATTAAACCTGTCGCATTGACTGAAACTTTTGTAGAATCTGACGAAGTCCAAATTATATTTTTATTCGTAGCATTTGTCGGGAAAATTATTGCGTTTAATTGCGAAGTTTGTCCTGCGTTCAAAGTTAAGGTTGTTTGTGAAAAAACAATACTCGAAACAGGAATTTTAACATTCACATTACAACTTGCCGAGAAATTTCCATCTTCAGTTCTTGCCGTTATTGTTGCATTTCCCGCAGAAACTGCCGTTATTAAACCTGTTGCGTTCACGGTAACCAAATTATTCGAACTTGACCACGTAACATTTTTATTTGCCGCATTTGACGGAGAAACGGTGGCAGTTAACTGATAAGTTTGATTTACGTTTAAATTCAATGTTGTCGGCGAAACCGAAACACTCGAAACAGAAATCGGATTATAAACACTAAACGAACTTGCCCATCCTGTTTTATTCACACCGTAATCTGACGTAAATTTGAAAGTTAAAGCACCTGTTGAGTGTGTTGAAATAAACGAAGTTAAAGCGGCAGGCAATGTTGTCGTCGAAAATGGACTTCCTGAAATTTGCGGCGAGTTAACATCGGGACCATCATAAACATATAATTTGTCATAATCTTCTTCCACTTCGAAAGCAGAAAACTGAAATTTCATTTTTCCACCTGAAACAGGCGAGAGAAATGTAATTACATAATTTTCATCATTACTATAATTTGCTCCAAGATTTCCTGAATCATAAAAATTTCCTCTGGCAAGTGTAACAGTTCGATTTGACATTAAAATATTTCCAGATTCATTCAGCACGGTTAAAGTTACAGAATCTTTGAAATTTCCATCTTGCGTTGTTGCGGTAAATTTTACATTTCCTGCTGCAACTGCGGTAACTAAACCGTTTGCGTTCACCGTTGCAACCGAAGCATTCGAAGTTTCCCACGTAACATTTTTATTTGTCGCATTTGAAGGTAAAACAGTTGCTGTTAATTGTGAATTTCCACCAAGAAGCATCGTATCTAAACTTGACGAAATCGAAATTCCTGTAACAGAAGTAATACCCACGATGCTAATATTCGCTTCCCAACCATTTTTCATAATTGAACCGTCTGAAGTAAACTTAAAAGTTAAAGCACCTGACGCATGCGTTGAGACAACAGAAACTAAAGCAGCGGGCAAAGTTTCTCCCGTAAACGGACTTCCTGCAATTTGCGGCGAGTTAACATCGGGACCATCGTAAACATAAAGTTTATCCCATTTTTCTTCTGTCGCAAACGAAACAAATTCAACTTTGATTTTTTTGTTCGTTGAAATGGGAGAAAATGTCATTACAAAATTTTCGTAAGTTTGATATTGCCCATTTTTTCCGCCTGAATCATAAAATTTCCCTAAATCTGTCGAAACATTTGCGTTAGACATAAGATATTCAGGTGCCGTTCCAACAACAATATTTTTTGTTGCCTGTGCAGAATATGTAGCAATTCCAACAGCATAATTTAACGCAACAATTGTTTCAAGCGGTGTCGAAGGATTTGCGGTAACATTAAAAATAACGTCAATAGTGTCGAGAGCAGGAATTGTTGAAATCGACATTGTCGCATTATTGATTGTTAAATACGAGTTTTCTGTCGTTAAAATTCCTTGAATTTGATTAATTACTGAATGCCCTGCGTTGATGGTTTTTATCAGAATTTCGGCTGTTTCACCAGCATCTAACCTGCCATTATTATTCCCTGTCGGGTCAGAAATAGTTAAATCTCCAATGATTAGCGAAGGTGCATTAATTGTCAAATTTAATATTGATGTCCAAATATTTCCTTCGGCATCAGTAACAATTACTTGCCCACTAACTCGATATTGGTCGGGAACATTATTTGCAATTATCAACGAAAACGCATCATTGAGTGTTGAAATTTCATCAATATTAATATTCGAAAAAGTAGTTGTAGAGTCTAACACAGCAACATACGGATTATTGATTCGCAATTTTGCATTTAAACCTTGTGCTGTTTGTTTTCCGACATTTTTCAACGAAATATTTAAGTTTATCATTTCGTTAAAATCTGCTTGTTGATTATTATTGCCGTTTAAATCGTTAATGGTAAAATTTTGCAAAACGCAATAAGGTCCAACAAGCGGCAACACCTGAATGTTCGCAGAATATCGGTAAAAATTTTGTTTTGTAATGGTTAAAATGATGTCATCGTCAGGATTTTGTGTTCCAGGAATAGAAATTGTTGTCGTTCCGTTAATTGCGGTTGCTGTTCCGAGAATTTGTCCGTTGCAAGTTAACGCAATAAATGCTCCTTCGTTGACCGTTACGTCAAAAGTATTCATTTCTGCGAGAATAACGTTAGAATGATTAACTGCGAGATTTTGCGGCACTTCAGAATAAACATTCAGAAAAGCATCTCCGTGATGGTGAAATAAATTATATGTAACTTCTTTCACCGAAGGCGTGCTGGGCCAACTGGATTGTTCAAGGAATAATTTTCCTGCCACATTTCCAAACGCAGGTTTAATATCGCGAGAAGCAGGATTTGTGCCATAAGCGGGCATAAAATTTGTCCACATATTGTCGTAAGCACCCCAAATAAAAGCGTCATTGACATACGAATACGAAACTTGAGTCGCAGCGAGAACACCTAACGCACCAGCATTTTGTCCGTTTTTCGTATAACGATGTAATTTTTCTGCGAAACATTCGTTTTCCCAATCAAATCGTCCCGTTAAACAATTCACAGACATAATAAAAGTTAAATCTGTGTTAGTTAAACTTGGAATATGAGAATTTTCGAAACCTGGTTCGCCCCATCCTTCTTCAAAACCGTGGTCGCGATGCTGCAACATAAACGAGCCTGCGTTTATTGCGTCAACAACGTTTTGAGCCGTTCCACCTGTCCAATTTCCCAATGTTGACGGCGAAGTAGGAATATAATTTAAACCATTCGGACCGAAATAATCGATAATTGTTTGAGTATTCGATGCCGAAGACCATCCGTCAACACTTGGGTCGCCTTCATAAACGGCATTAATTCGAACTGTGTTTTTTCCTAAAACATTTTTCCAAAAACCACCAATGATTTCTGAACAAAGTTGAAACCAACGTTCCGTTTGCCACCCCAATGCAGTAATTGGATGATTATAAAACGAAGCACTTGTCGGCGGATTTCGTTCATAATTGAGAAATTTTGTGACCATTGTCTGCAATTCTGTGGCGTTGTTGGCAGTCATTCTTGCGGTAACAATATCGGGAAGATTATCTCCTGTTACATCTGCATACGGATTATCCGAAACAAACGGATTATATTCTGCTCCGCCAGGGTGATTATTCAATGTTGTTGAAGCAATAGAATTTGCGGCATCAGTTCCGTGGTCGCCCAAGAAAAGAATCGCAACAGGCGGAATATCCCAAGTATTGTAAGCATTATTGATGTAATTTTCGATAAGTGTCGAAGTATTTCCGCCGATTTCGCTCAAAGAGACAATTTTTGTTAAAATTCCTTGTTCGGTGCGAAATTTTTTGATAGAATCTGCCCATTGTGCAAATTCCGGATTATTGGGACGAATAATTAAATATTCGCAGCCTGTTGTTGTTTCAGAAAAATGTTTTTTAGAATAATCGACAGCGGGCAAAGACGAAAAATTCAATATTGCGTCTTGCAAAATTGGGTCAAACCATCGACTTCGCAACCGATTTTCACCAATTTCACCTTTCACATCAACAAATTCTACTTGAACTTTTATATCGCGAATGACTTTCAATTCTTTTTTCACAGGATTATATTGAAACGGCGTTATTCCTAACATCACAACATCAACACCGCGAATTTGAACAATTTTCGACAATTTTATTGGTTCAGAAGGGTAAAAAGAATTTTCAGAATACGTTTTAGCATTTTTTTTATACTCTAAACCGTCTTCTGTTTCCTTCGGAATACGCGGCGCAGGAGCAATATTGACATTCGAAATCGTTTCGACTCGCATATCAATAATTTTCAAAACAGGTTTCGAACCTTTGGGAACAGCAATATAACGACCACTGCCTGGCAGATTCGGCATTCCTTCGTCATTAAACAGAAAATGATTCGGCAATTCGATGTTTAACATTTCCTCGCCTTTGAAATCTGACTTTTTGAAGGAGAATTTTTGTATCGAAAACGACACTTCGACACCGTTTGATTTTTGATTCTTTAAGGAAAATCCCGCAGGACTCCACGAATCTTTGTAATTTATCTCTTGCTGTGCAAAAGACGAAACACTCAAAAATGTTAAAAAAAACAAAATCTTGAGTGGGAGAAATAATTTCTGCATAAAATTGGGAGGGTTAAAAATACATATTTATAAAAACAGTAGTTTTTGAGAAAAAAATAACATTCCAAGA
>DYQV01000774.1 GCA_020719105.1 Rikenella microfusus | reverse complement strand
TTAAAAATGTTTTTTCCATCCTTGTTAATGCTAAGGGAAGCAAATCTAAGTACAATATGATTCAAATAAAAAGGGTAGAACGGTTTTTTAAACATTTTTCTGAAACGGTTAGAAAAGTATCTCAAAATTGAAATATTTGGTAAGTGAGAATTTACCAATTATAAGATAAACACATCCACTTAAAAATTTCTACTAGCCAAATATAGATTTCTGTAAATTGATTTGAAGTGATCAGTTACTTTAGCATCATCAAATTAATGACGCTAATTTAAAAGACAAATAAAACCACTTAAATTGGCCCATGAAAAACCCTTTTTGAGAAACACCCTATTAGCTAACCTCCTAAATTCCACATGGGAGGTTAGTTCTTTTTATGCCCCTTTCAATTTATAAAGTATAAACCGGTGCTTTTTGTATGTTCTTTAGGGTAATGACAAGTTGATTACCGTATTCAAAATCAGCATTCTTTATTTCAACAATAATACTTTCAACTGGTTCTGTGTTTTTAATAATCTGTTCAATAGCTTCCTGAGCTACAATTACATCGTTCACGGCAATCACATTATTTTCACCTAAATACCAATATTGTTCGTTCAAGTTTTTTGTGAGCTTTTTTTGACCATTCAGAGGAACTGATTCTGAGGCAATAAGCTCATTATCCAATGGTGTTGCTAGGTTTTGGTACGTTTGGTTGTTTTTGTTGTAAAAGTAAAAGGTTGAAATACCCACAAGCAAAGCTATGGTTGCAGCAAAGCTCCATTGAATAAGGTTAAAAGTATGATGTGTGTGTTGATTGTTATATTTGCGAGTTGTGTTAGCTGAAAAATAGGTAATATTATTAATTCCTGATTTTTTATATCCTTCCAATGCTTCAGCACACAAGCGACATTCCGCTAAATGGTCTTCAAAAGTAGTTTTAAAATTTTCACTTCCTGTTTGCTTTATGTACTGCTCAAATTCAGCAGCACTGGGGCATTTTTGGTAAGCAGATATTACTGTTTTCAT
>DYQV01000258.1 GCA_020719105.1 Rikenella microfusus | reverse complement strand
TTATACGAAGTTTAATATATTGAAACTTATTGATATAAAATAAGATGATTGCAAATACAATCAGATAAAAGAAGTTATTTGACATATTATGATAGTCTTCAATTAAATGTTGTGGAATTTTATTCTGCGAAATAAACAGTAAAATGCCTACAATACGTACAGCATTCATGACAATTAAAAAAAACAGACCTACCACTACAAATACCAGCCTATTCGCTATTGGACTACGAATTGCCATTATCAAACTACTAAACACAACCATAAGTCCGACACCCAAACAATTTGTGCCCAAATAAAGCCAGTAATTATCCAATAATATATATTTGTCGTAACTATATGCTTCGCTAAAACCCAGCATCCAAAGCATTGCATTACTAAGCCATAGTATCAAATAAGAAAGTGCGTCTACAAACAAATTCCAATCGGAAATCAAAAACCAATCGAAAAAACCGGCAAATGCCGAAACTAAAGCTACTATAATTAACAATTTGTGAAACGAAAAATGAAATGCTGCTTGTACTTTGACATCTATACTGTCAAAATATTTTTTTAAGGAAGGATGTAAATCAATTTTATATTTCAGCACAAGATAAACTGTAAGATACCTAAGGCTTACTATTACTGTAAAAAAGAAACTGCTCAATTTAGCATGACCAAATACATCGTTTGCAAAGCGAAGCATTGCTAACAAATAGAGCACAATCGATGCAATTAAAAATACAAGTATAGTTTTGCCAACTTTACGTGGAAAGAAAAATAAAATGACAAAAATCAGAGCATAAAACTTAATGGCTAATCCACTAAAAGCATTAATTGTCTGATGCCCGTAAATAATATTTCCGGTAGTGGTGTCGAACTGAAAATTGCCAAACAAAAACTGCAATACTGCTGCTATACTTCCACTATATCCAATTAGTGTGCTTTTATATATTGAAGTATCGTATAATGTCGATTTTGTAAACCAAAAAAGCAACACTAAGCCTACAAAAAATAGCATTATTTTTATAGCAGTAGCTTTGTTTAAATTCATATATTTTGAAATTTATAGTTCCTTTATCAGCAATGTAACTTTTATAAACACAAAAGTCTGACCTGTGTTTTAAATCACATATCAGACTATATTTTTGTTGTTTCTTTTTTTTCCGTCTCTTCTCTTACTCTCTCCTCAAGGAGCGGGTTTGGGAGATGAGGATTTAGAGTGATGTAGAACTTTTTATTTGTCTTTTTTCTTGCTTTTTGCAAACAGCGATGCGCCAATACCGCCAGCAGCCAAAAGAACCAGCAAAATACCTCCATCCAAAGGTACCGATGAGCCTCCTGCTCCCGTATATCCAGGATCACTAGGCAAAAATTGGCTAAATACTTTTGATGCAGAAAATAACACAACTATTAGAAAAACTATGATTTTACTATTTTTCATTTCTTTGTTTAAATAATTTTATCGAACGAACGATTTAATTTGTATTGTTTTTTTGGGAGTTGCAATTTCGAAAATATACAAACCCTTATTTTCGAACTTTATAGGTTCGCCATCATTTACTAAACCACTAAAAACGGTTTTTCCGGTAGTATCGAATACTCTTATTTGCGTGGCATCTGTTAAGCCCAAAATGATTGCTTCATTTTGTTGTGTAGAAATTCGAATGCTTTGATCGTCGGAAATGCTTACTCCTGTTGTGATTTTTGGAGCCAATTGCACTTTAAAACGATTTACAGTTCCTGCAGCAGTTACATTATAATTGTAGCTACCAACAGCCAACAAATCGGTACGATTACCAGTGGCTTTATCAATCAATATTATTGCCGAATAGCTCTGAACATTTTCTATATCCGAAATAGAGATACTGTAATTTCCAGCCGAAGCAAATTTTGTAGTCAATTCTACTTCAAAAATTGTTTTTGGTAACGTATTGATAGCTAAACCAGTATTATTTACTTTGGTGTAGATATACGACACATTAGGATTCATGCCCAACATTTTAGCCGCATCAGTTCCAATTTCGTAAGCAGGATTAGCTCCCTCTTGCAAACGAATACGCATTAAATCGTTGTAAGTAGCATTTCCATTGCTTAAAGTAAGACGAATGTCATCTACTATCACTTGTTCATTTCGTGTAGCTGCTGATACTTTTCGTCCGGCATTGGCAAAACTTATAGAAGTGGAAGAAGCTTGCAAGAAAAATGAAGCAAAAGGTTGTACGTCTAAAAACTCTCCTGCTAATGCTGGTAAATAATTAGTTCCGTTGTAAGCGTAATAAGTAGCACTCGGACTTGTAGCGCCTAAGTTAAAAATGCTCGACAATGGTGTTGCCACTAAATTCCAATACGAGTGTTCGGGCATGGATGAAACTGGTAGTATGGTAGGAACTGTTGCACCACTTGTGCTAAAAAATGAACCAATTTCGCTACCTCTACATGTAAAATCAATAGCACCTCCGTAGTTATTATAAACAATATATCCTTTTTTAGCAGTAAATTCTTTGGTTGAAACATTTGTCCAATGTAAACCTGCACCATCGTAAACAGCTGTTGCTGCTGATGCCCGCCCAGCTCCATCGTATTGTTGCACAATATAATCTAAACCTGAATTCAAATCACCCCAAGTTAGCGAAGAACCATCCGAAGCTTTAAATACATTCGAAGAAGTAACAGCAAATGGAAACCCGATAAAATTCCAACCAGAAGCAAATGTTTTGCGAACAGTAATTTTGGCGTTGCTACCAATTATTATATTATTTGTGTTTAATATCTGACCGGCAGTACCATCTGCTGCTACTTCTATTATTAATTCGTTGGTTACAAGTATTTTTTGATTGGTAGTGAGTTTTCCTCCAGATTCTATAACAAGTTTATTAGTAGTTACAGATTCTCTATAGGTGTTTAGCGTAATAGGATGTCTGACAGTAATACTGTTGGCAATGTTTTTAATATTACCTACATCCCAGTTAGTACCTGTATCCCAATTCCCAGAATTAACAGTTACATAATCGGTACCAGTGGTAATGGCAAATGCTTCAGTGTAATCACTGTACAAAGGGTCGGTAAAGCTATAAATCCGATAGTAATAAATTGAATTTTCAGACAAACCACTTATTTGTTTCGTTTTAAGAGTTGACTCTTCAAAATTATAAGAATCAAAATTTTCATCCGTTGTATACTCAATTATATAAGATGTGGCGGCATCATTTAAGCCGTTATTAGCTGTCCAGTTGGTTGTAAACGAGGTTGTAGATATATTGGTGGCATTTTTAGCAATAGGTTTGGATGGATTCACCGAAAAAACCTGAGTTTGTATAGGTGCAGCATTATAATTGCTATTGCCAGCCTGAGAAGCTGTAATTGTGGCCTGTCCAGGTCCATGTATAGTTAAGTTGCTTCCAGATACGGTTGCAACGTTTGAATTATCACTGCTAAATGCAACGGTTAATTCACTTGTTGCGGTAGCATTAATATTGAAATTAGCATCACCAAATGTTTTTACCGGCAAAGCATCAAAGCTTATCGTTTGATCAGCTTTAGCTACTATACTAACGTTATCAACAGCCATCAAATGGTTTGATGGAGCTTTAGTATTACCCCAACATATTAAAATTTCGTAACCAGGGGGAACGTTTACATTTAAGGTTTGAGTAGCTGTAACTCTGTTGCCTACAGCATTACCATCGATGGCGGTTCCACCTCCAAGTGTTCGAGGAGATGCCTGTAAAAGGCCTGAGTTTGTAAGATTTCCAGATACGATTGAGCCTATAGCACTCTGAGAAATTTGATAATAGATAACCAATGACTGTGAACCAGAACTTGTTACGCGCCATTGCTCAAGAGTCCATGTTATGCTAATAGTGTTTATGGTTGTTGATGCCATTGTATTTTTCAATCGCCAACCATAATAACTCACAGCTCCATTCGAACCACCTGGCACTATGCCTAAAGCTCGATCTTCGGGAGTTCCGGTGCTACCAAAAGACGACAACGAGTTTGCTGTTACATTATTTCCATCGTTTAGAATAAAGGAGCTGATAGAAGCACTTCCTAACGCATACCAAACGGGTAAAGTAGAAGCATTTGTCCACGAGCCTGCAGGCGTTAATGAATTAAAATTTTGAGTTACCGTAGTACCTATTGCCGTAATTGATGTTTGCGCAGTAATACTTGAAACGCTCACCCCAAAAAAGGCTGTCGCTCCAACAATAATAAATTTTAATTTTCTGTAAAAAGGATTCATAATGGTAAATTTAAACTGTTCCAAAAGACTAATAACCTGTAATTTCCAACAATATAGTTAGCTCATTGTTCATTATTTTTGCTCAAAAAGGCAATAAATCCTAAAATGCGGAAAATTTGTAGCAATTAGTATTACAAATTGCTACAAAAAATCTTGCTGCAAATAATTAAAAATGAACAATTTGCAAATATAATACTATATAGTTAGATGAACAAGTGCATTTAGTATTTATTAATGATTTTAACTGCTAAATCGATAACTAATTAATAGCATTAAAGG
>DYQV01000773.1 GCA_020719105.1 Rikenella microfusus | reverse complement strand
AGATATTTACCCGCTTGGCTTCTCGTTCAACAATTTCAATTGTGCGGTTAAAGTCTTTTTCTTCGTATAGTTTACCTTCTTCAATTTCGCCTTCCACAATAGTATCGTCTGATGTGTAGCGGTAATCGTCCAAAGTGGTTTTGATGCGTTTTACTTTGAATGGCGTTAAGAAACCATCGTTAATTCCTTCTTTGAGCGAATAGATGTAAACTGGTTCGCCAAAATACCGGTAAGTGTCCACGTTGTCTTTTCGTTTGGGTGTGGCGGTTAAACCCAATTGCACTGCCGGACTGAAATATTCTAAAATACCTCGCCAATTGCTTTCGTCATTTGCACCGCCTCGGTGGCACTCGTCAATAATGATAAAATCGAAGTAGTCGGCTGGATATTCGCCAAAATATGGTGTGCCTTCGACAAGCTCAGGCACCGAATACTCCGTTTTATTTTTAGAAAGTTGTTTTAACTTTTCAAAATCTCCTTGAATTAGAGCAATTTTCTTAGCCCTGGTCCATTGTTGGATTTGCTTTTCTCTTGTAAATGCTTCATCAATTCTATCAAAAGTTTCATAATAAACTAACTTAATAGGCAAATGATTATATGTAAAATTTGCTCCTTCACCTTTTTTATGTTGCTCTAAACGCAGTGCTAATTCCTTTGTGCTTCCTGTGTAGAAGATTCCACCTCTGCATTGCAGAATATACATATATCCATAAGCATTTTCCTTTACTTCAACTTCATCAAATTCAATCTCTTGGTCTTCAGCGGTGGGTAAGCTTGCCGAACCCCCACTCATAAAGGTTTGAAAAATGGTAAAGAAAATACTGCCGTTTGTTGGCACTTTTCCGTTTTTCTTAATCTCGGTTGGTTTTATCCGCACCAAAGCATCTTCGGGAAAGGATGAAAAAGAATTAAAGGCTTGGTCGGCTAAAATATTTCGGTCTGCTAAAAACAGAATTCTTGGTCTTCTTGCAGACTCGTTGGGTCGGTGAGCTTGTCGAACCGTCCAA
>DYQV01000772.1 GCA_020719105.1 Rikenella microfusus | reverse complement strand
AATCTGCCATTTTTTAACTACTTTTGTGCTCGAAATCAAAAAATAAATTAAAAGTTAAAAAATGAAACAAGGAAATCCCGCAGTTGTCGGTCTTGCAGGTTTTGGTATGACCACTTTCTTACTTCAGTTACACAATCTTGGTCTTATTGGTTGGGGTCCAGTGCTTGGAATGGGCATTATTTTTGGTGGTTTGGCACAATTAATTGCTGGCTTTCAGGAACAAAAAATGGGTAATAACTTTGGCTATAGTGCCTTTGTATCGTATGGCTCGTTTTGGATTGGTTTAGCCATTATTAAATTGTGCAACCATTTCGAAATTTATCCTTCAACAGGAACTGATGTTGGTTATTATTTAATCGGTTGGACGCTTTATACTGCTATTATGTTTATAGCTTCGTTTAGAGTACATACAGCTATGGTTTTTACTTTTGGAACATTATTGCTTGGTTTTATATTATTGGATTTAGAGCACTTTGGTTTTGAATTTTTAAAACCTATAGCTGCAGTTGAATTGATAATTTGTGCGTTTGCAGCTTGGTATATGATGGCTGGTATCATTATTAATGATTTAGCTGGAAAAACAGTTTTACCTATGGGGAAGAAGCTTGTAAAATAATAATTTGAAAATTTGTCAATTTGCCCCTGATAGCAATTAATAGCCGTCAAGTTAAGGATTATTTTTAAGAAGGGATATTTTATTTAGTGGTTAATTTACTGCCCCTAACCCCTCCCGCCAATAGCGGGATAAATTGCGGGGAACAGAAATTAGTTTTGATAACTATAACATCAGATTAGTTCTTTCTTGGAGACGAAACTAACTTCACACCCCTTTAGGGGCTTGGGGCGGAAGTATTCAAAATTAGCTTGACGGCTATGCGATAGCAATCGAGATTGTCAATGCTATTCAGGAATAATTTAAGATTTAAAAAAGCGCTTCGGAAAATTCCGAGGCGTTTTTTGTTGGTTTTTGTTTTTATAACGTAATGTTTTGATTTACAAACAAACGAT
>DYQV01000771.1 GCA_020719105.1 Rikenella microfusus | reverse complement strand
ATTTACCCGCTCATTTACCCGCTCATTTACCCGCTCTGGAATAATACCGATCTATCCAGCGTACATCATTTTCCTGAGTCTTTTCCCGGTAATCGAGGAAAAAATTGGGCAATACAGTGGTAATAACCGGTTCGTTGCTGAATAAAACTATGCCGGCTAACGTGGGAACCAATTTATTGTTGAGACGCCTAACGGAACCGAGTATTAATAGAAATTCTTCATCATCCAGGTTGTTCCAACTATGGTTGGGTTTCAGATTTTTAAAACGGATGCGATACCGGCGATAGGTTTCGGTCAATAGTTTACTATATGCGATTTCTTCAAAAGTAGATATATCGGCTGATACTTCGGCTTGATCACGAAGCATAGCTTTTATATCTTCCGGACTGCAACGATAGTCACCATCGGCATTTCTCCGATAAACCCCGGTCATTATATTATTATTTATGTAAACGGGTTTTTCTTGACGGTTAGCTTTTGGAACTTCGATAACAATAGCCAGTTTGGCATCTATATCAATAATCGATACATGGTGGTTAAATAGAATGTTTGTGTTAACTTTTTGTGGGTTATTGATTTGATTCCAGAATTCCTTGACCAATTTGTTTGTATTTTTTACACCGGTAATAGTAAAAAATTTGGCCGTTGACTCCGAAACGCCTAAAACAATAACCCCTCCGGCGGTATTGGCAAAAGCCGAATACGTTTCCCAAACGGAAGCAGGCAAAACACCTTCTGCCCTTTTCAATTCCACCCGTTCGTATTCGCCGGTTTGTAAAAGCTGTAATAATTCCTTTTTGGTCATAACAATACCTCCCAATTGCCTCTTTTTGAAGAACCTGTGCGTTTCAATAAACCGAATGATTTTAATTTACTAATGTTGTTTTCAACTGCAGTTTGACTTATTCCAATTAAACTACTTAATTGTGATAAACTAATCTTGGGGTTATTTTGAATGGCTTCTAAAATTAATTTTTGATTATCGCCCAACTTATCGCCCAACTTATC
>DYQV01000016.1 GCA_020719105.1 Rikenella microfusus | reverse complement strand
TTATATCGCTCTTGATGTAACTTTTGTAATGATGGTTCCATGCTTACAAAAGTAACCTTTTAAAACAAATAAACAAACCAAATTGTAAATGTTATTATGTCCCAATTCCTAATTTAAATTTATTGATGCCTTGTTACGATTATTAACGCTTAAGTTATTTAATTTGAAGGGTAAATTGAATTCAATTAACCAAACGCAATAATAAATTTTTTTGTTGTACTTTTTCGTATCTTTAACACAATTTTAACCTATTAATATTTTCATCTGAATGCTTCATTCAATTTCATTTCAAAAGTATCATGGAACTGGAAACGATTTTATTATAATAAATGGTTTCAATTTAAATGTTTCACTAACTGAAGCTGAGATTCAACAAATGTGCCATAGACGCTTTGGTATTGGAGCTGATGGCCTTATTATTTTGCGCAATTTGGAGGGTTTTGATTTTTATATGGATTTTTACAATTCTGATGGAAAGCCTGGAAGCATGTGCGGCAATGGTGGACGGTGCATTGTAGCATTTGCCCACGATTTGGGTTTAATAAAACACAAAACACGATTTAAAGCCCCTGATGGAGCTCATGAAGCCATTTTTCACCATCATGACAAAATATCACTCAAAATGGCCAATGTTACGAATATTGAGAAACATGAAATGGGAATGTTCATGAATACAGGGTCACCTCATTTGGTTTTATTTAAAGATACCATGGACTTTGATGTTTGTTCAAAAGGAAGAGAGATACGGAATAATGCTAAGTATAAAAAAGAAGGTACCAATGTAAATTTTGTTATCGCCGACCAAAAACATCCACTCATTTATACCTATGAGCGAGGTGTTGAAGACGAAACCTATGCCTGTGGAACAGGAGCCGTAGCATCTGCACTAACATTGAATACATTAAAAAACATGGAGTCTCCTATTCAATTAAAAGCAAAAGGTGGTACTCTAACAGTTTATTTCAACGTTCTTGGAGAGGCAAATTATACAGATATCTGGCTGGAAGGACCGGCTAAGAAAATATTTTCAGGGACTTATTTTAATGAATAAGAGAATAATAATTATATTTGATAATAAGAAAGAAAGCCTTATATTTATTTATCCAAAAGGGATTACAAACAGATGAATAGTCAGAAAACAAAAAATAGCTTTGCATTCAGGTTATTTGAAGGCATGCAAAAAGAAAACCTGAGTTATATTTATCGCGGAGTGTTTAGTCAAAACATTACTGATGGTATCCTTTCTTTAACGGAATCAAACCTAGATAAGCAAGGCGAAGATTCAAAGACTAAAAAGAGGGTTTTTACTATTATGGTAGAAGGGTTGCAAAATATAACCCGACATCAGGAAACTGAAGATGAGGCATATGTGAATGAAACAGGGATATTTATTATTCAGGATGTGAATAGTAGGTATTACATTACTACCGGTAATCCAATTTTAAATAAAAACATTCCAAATCTGACAGCTCAGCTAAATAAGATAAATAGCCTGGACGAAGAAGAATTGAAGCAATACTATAAGAATGTTCTTAATGATAACATTATCTCCAATAAAGGTGGTGCTGGTTTGGGTTTAATAGAGATGGCCAGAAAATCAGGAAATAAATTAGTTTTTGATTTTGTTGATTTGAATGAGAATTATTCTTATTTCTATTTGAATACAGAAATTTCACAAAATACTGGTAATAATTTATCGTCTGTCCAACAAGGGACCGAAACACTAAAAAGTATTAAAGAAATACACCGGATTTTAAATCAAGAGGATATTGTACTTATCTTTAATGGAATTTTTAATCAGGACAGCCTGCTTAATCTTTTATCCATTATGGAAAGCCAAATGATGGAGCATAATTTAAATTTGAAAAAAAAGGTGTTCAATATAATGGTTGAGATGCTTCAAAACATTGTAAAGCATGGAGCAAATGCAAAAATTAGTGGCCAGAACCCAGGAATATTTTTTATTAATCAGAATAAAGAGAGTTATCAATTAAATACGGGCAATTATATAAATCTTTCAGAGGTAGATGAACTAAAAAGAAAGATAGCTTATGTGAATTCATTATCAGTAGAAGATTTAAATGATTTTTATGAGAAAAGCCTTTTTAATTTTCAAATTGATAGTAGCAAAGAGGCCGGACTGGGACTTATTGAACTCCGGTTAAAAACTAATAGAATAATTAGTTACGAAATAACCGATTTTAACGAAGATTTTAGTTTTTTTGTTCTTCAAACAGTTGTAGATTAATTTTCATGGAAAAACTATATTTTGATCATACTGAAGATACTCCTAAAGTTCTGCTGGATGCAGATAATAAAGTATTTTCAATTGAAGGACGTTCATTGCCTGAAAATGCGGTGGAATTTTATTTACCGATACTGAATTGGCTCAATGATTATAGCAAAATTCCAAACGCAAGTATCATTTTTAAATTTAAACTTGAATACTTCAATACCGCTTCTGCTAAACAAATAACAAAGTTACTTATCTTGTTGCAACAAATTTCTGAGAAAATAGCTGTAAAAATTGATTGGCATTATTACCGCGAAGATGCTGATATAATGGCATCAGGAATCAGGTTTGCAAAGCTGATAAATGCCAAAATTGAATTGATTCCTTACGATGATTAAAGGCTTTTGAATCAACTATTTTGGTAACTGTGCTATTCAACCTTGATTCTTGCTCCTATTACCAAAACATCATCAATTTGCCTACTGGCACCCTTCCAATTATTATACTCCTGCTCTAAGCGCATTTTATGACTGTTAAATGGAAAGTTTTGCAGTGTTTGTAGATATTCAATAAATCGGGGAGCCATATATTTTTGATTATTAACCACTCCAAATTGGTCTTGATAACCATCGGAAAACATATAAATGGTGGTTTCAACTGTTAGAGGTATAGTATGTGTGGTAAATGATACATCACAAATACCTACGTTTCCACCAATGCTGAAGATGTCTCCCTCAATTACCCGTGTTTTATTTTCTTGTATAATGCATGCTGAATGGTTTGCCAATGCAATTTGAAGGACTTTATTCTTTTTATCAAAACAGCAAAACGTAATGTCCATACCATCTTCACTGAAACTTTCCTTTTCCTTGCTATCTTGATTTAATGTTAGAATAACTTTTTTATTTAATTGAATAAGAATTTCTGAGGGATTAAAAATCTTTTTTTCATTGACAATTTCATTCAAAAGGGTGTTGCCAATCATACTCATAAATGCCCCGGGTACTCCATGCCCAGTGCAATCAATGGCTGCTACAAAAACTTTATCGTCTTGGCGTGAGTGCCAGTAAAAATCTCCACTTACAATATCCCTAGGTTTATAAAGAACAAACGATTCAGGTATATCTTCTTTCATCTTTTCTTCATAAGGGAGTATTGCTTCCTGAATGTGACTGGCATAATTTATACTGTCTAAGATTTGTTTGTTCTTCTTCTCTATTTCTATATTAAGTTGATTTAGTTTTGCATTGGCCAATTTTTTTTGTCTCATCTGTAAATAAATAAGAAACGAAAAAATGCAAACAAAAATAAATATTGAAATTAAAAAATAGCGAAGCCTTCGCTCCGCTTTACTTTTTACTTCGTGTTGTTTAATAGTTAATTCCTGGACCGCTTTTTCACTGTTCAATAAATTTATCTCTAATTCTTTCTCTCGGGTTATTAGTTCAACTTCTTTGAGTGTATCTTTTGTTTTATTTAACACTTGCTCCGTTTCATATTTCTCTGCTTCAACTTGTAGTATTTTATCCTGACTTAGTCTTTGTTGCTCATCGAAGGTTTTTTGCTGAAGGTGTTTGTCAATAGAAGAATATAATTCAAAATACTCCATGGCTTTTTCTTTTTCTCCTTTTTTGTCGAAACTCTGATATAGCGATCCATAAAAAGTTCGCATGAGCTTTAATTGGTTCATATTTTTGCTCATTTCAAGCCCTTGAGTAGCATATTCAATAGCTTCATTGTATTGTCCATTACTATTAAGTGCCAATACCAAATTGCTTAAGCATTCAGCCACTTTTAGATTGTCTCCTTTAACTTTTAATATATCTAAGCTCTTTTTAAAAAACTCTATCGATTTATCATATCTTTCCATATCAGAATACACAAAAGCCAAATTATCTATTATTTTTTGCTCGCCTGAAGTGTTTCCCATGTCTTGGTTTATAGTAAGAACTTCTTCAAAACAGGCTATTGCTTCTTGGTAAAAAAAGTATTCCCAATATAAATAAGCTATTTTGTTCAAATAGGTTGCTGCCGCATTTTCATTGCCTACGTTTCTGTTCTTTATTGCGTTTACTTTAAAATTGTCTATCTGAATTTTAACTTCATCAGGCAATTGTTTTTTTTGTCCCATAACCTGATTTATTGTAATGCTAAAAAGCAAGGTAACAAAAAATAAAGCAATGTGAAGTTTGATTGGATTTTCTTTCTTTTTCATAGTAATTACCTGTTAGATGCTCTTTGGTTTCAGAATAAAGATATGCAATTTAAGTACAAATTAAAAACATTTTGAATTATGCCCCTACGCAAATAGGTTAAAAGGTTATGCAATTTTAAATCCAACTACTAATACATCATCAATTTGTTCTAAATCACCTTTCCAAGCGTTAAAGAATTGATTTAAGGTTATTTCTCTTTTATCGATGTCAACAAATTCTAAGCTTTGAAGTATTTCTTTGAACTTTGAGTATTTGAGTTTTTTTCCATTATTTCCGCCAAATTGGTCAGGAAAACCGTCTGAAAAAATATAAATAGAATCACCTGATTTTATTTCAATTTCGTGGGTCGTAAAAGGAACGGAGCAGAACTCATGTATCCCAATTGGCATTTTATCGGCCTTAAGTTCAATTAATTCATTTTCCCGAATAATATAGAGTGAATTATTAGCACCTGAATACTCCAAGGTATTATCAACAATATCTATAATACAAACAGCAATATCCATTCCATCGCGAGAATATTCTATATTATTGGATATTTCCTGATGCAGCGATGTTATAACTCGTTCACGTAATTGTTCAAGAATTTGCGATGAATTGGTGATATCGTTTTTATTTATTATTTCGTTTAAAAAAGCCGAACCTAACATACTCATCATAGCACCAGATATACCGTGACCAGTGCAGTCAGCAACTGCAATAACTGTTTTAAACCGGTTTTGCGAAATCCAATAAAAATCTCCGCTTACAATATCCTTGGGCCTGTTTAATATAAAATGATTTGGAAGCAACTGATTGATTAGATCCACAGGTGGCAAAAGAGCTTGTTGTATGCGACGTGCATACATTAAATTGTCCCTGATTTCTTCTTGTTGTTTTAATGCAACGTCTCGCTGAGCTTGAATTTCCTCATTTTGTTGCTCAATATGATCGCGTTGTGCAGTCATTTCTTCATTTTGCGTCAGGAGTTCTTCATTTTTTTGCCGTATTTCATTTAATACATGGGCCAACTCTTTTTTCTGTACTTCGCTTTGATATAGTATTTTTTGTAACTTAATATGGTTTATGCTTGATTTCTTAAAGGCTTTCTCCAATTCCACATTTCTCAATTCAATTTCATGTCGTTGCGCTTCATAGTCAAAGTGATTTCTGCTAAATGGATTTCTTTTGGAGTTATTTGGAGAAACAAGTTCTTTAAGTTTTTTTATTCGAAAAGAAAGTTGATTCGGAATTTCGAGTCTGCTTATTTTAATGGGCGGATTAAGCGTATTCTGTTTAATTATTGATAGTTGATTCTTTATAGATACTTGCAATACCCAGTTGAAATTGGTCTCTAAATCGGAATCACTTCTTACATCATTAATTCGATATTCATTGATAATTTTACTATTAATGATATTATCAGCCGATGTCCAAAGAATAATATATATAGGAATAGAATTGTGTTGAATTGTAAAGGTAGCTAAAAGGTCTTCCAACTCAAGATTAGAATAGTCGGCTGTTCCAATGTTTAGTATGGTAAAAGGGTTTTGGACTTTAAGTTTGATTAATAATTCATTTAAGCTGTTTGGATAATCAAAATTAAAGAGATTTAAATCATGGGTTTGTGATTTAGATAGTTTCTCTTGAGTAGATTTAAATTGGCCATTTTTTGAAAAGAAAATAACAGTCCAATCTTGTTCAAGATTGAAATTATTAGGATTAATCGTTAAATTATTAACCATGCAATTTTTAATAATATTAAAGTTGGGATTTACTAAACCAAATACTAAAAACACATTTACGAAAAGTAAGATGTGGGGTTACAAAAAATTGTTGCTTGATTCATAGAGTGAAGCAGAATATAAAAAATAAGGCTCAATATCAAGTTGATATTGAGCCTTTTATAATAACTTACTTTATGTTTTTTTTTATATAAAACTATGTTAATTAAGCATCAATCTTAGCATATTTTGCATGTTTTTCAATAAATTCACGACGTGGTGGTACATCATCGCCCATCAACATGGAAAATATATGATCCGCTTCGGCAGCATTCTCAATTGTAATCTGCCGTAAGGTTCTATTTTCTGGATTCATTGTAGTATCCCACAATTGTTCTGCATTCATTTCACCCAAACCTTTATACCGTTGAATGTGCAATCCCCCTTCATTTCCTCCGCCCCATTCTTCAACCAGCGCTTGTCTTTGCTCTTCATTCCAGCAATATTGTTGATTTTTCCCTTTCTTTATCAGATAAAGCGGTGGTGTAGCAATATACACATACCCGTTTTTAATCAAATCGGTCATGAATCGGAAAAAGAAGGTCATAATAAGTGTTGAAATATGGCTACCATCCACGTCAGCATCGGTCATAATAATTACCTTATGGTAACGGAGTTTATCTAAGTTCAATCCTTTACTATCATCATCGGTACCAATGGTGATTCCAAGGGCTGTGAATATATTTTTTATTTCTTCGCTTTCAAAAACTTTATAGGGCATGGCCTTTTCAACATTCAATATTTTTCCTCTAAGAGGCAATATTGCTTGAAATTTTCGATCCCTCCCTTGTTTTGCTGTTCCTCCAGCAGAATCTCCCTCTACCAGATACACTTCGCAAAATGCGGGATCTTTATCGGAACAGTCGGCTAATTTGCCGGGAAGTCCACTACCAACCATTACTGATTTGCGCTGTACCAGTTCCCTTGCTTTACGGGCGGCGTGACGGGCTTGTGCAGCAAGGATTACTTTCATTACAATGGAGCGGGCATCTTTTGGGTTCTCTTCTAAATAATTGGTTAACATGGTACTTACCGCCTGATCGACGACTAAACTTATGTCGGAATTTCCCAATTTTGTTTTGGTTTGTCCTTCGAACTGAGGTTCTTGCACCTTTACTGAAATAACTGCTGTAAGTCCTTCCCGGAAATCATCACCACTTATGTCAAATTTGAGTTTTGCCAATAAACCCGATTTTTCAGCAAAGGTTTTTAATGTACGAGTTAAACCTCGGCGAAATCCGGTTAAATGAGTACCTCCTTCAATGGTATTTATATTATTTACATACGAATGAATATTTTCGGTGAAGGAGTTGTTATAGTGCATGGCAATTTCAACCGGAACATCATTTTTTTCGGTACTGATATGAATGGCCTTGTCAATTATTTTTTCCCGGGCACCGTCCAAATAATTTACAAATTCAACCAATCCTTCTTGGGAATGAAACGTTTCTTTTGTAAAATTGCCTTCTGTATCCTGCTCCCTTTTGTCGGTAATGGTTAAAACAATTCCCCGGTTCAAATAGGCTAACTCGCGCAACCGGGCCGCAATAATATCAAAACTGTACTCAACTGTTGTAAAAATAGTACTGTCGGGTTTAAAAGTAATGTGGGTTCCCGTTTTATCGGAATTGCCAATTTCTTTAACATCGCCTTTTGGTGCCCCACAAGAATACTCCTGCATAACAATTTTACCATCGCGATATATTTCGGCTTTAAGGTAGGTTGAAAGTGCATTAACGCAAGATACCCCAACGCCATGTAACCCACCGGATACTTTATATGAATCTTTATCGAACTTTCCTCCGGCATGAAGTACTGTCATAACAACTTCAAGGGCCGATTTTCCTTCACCCTGATGCATTTCTGTTGGAATGCCTCGCCCATCATCGGTTACGGTGATTGAGTTATCCTCGTTAATGAAAACATCGATATTTGAACAATGGCCGGCTAAAGCCTCATCAATTGAATTGTCAACCACTTCGTACACCAAATGATGCAACCCTTTAACACCCGTATCGCCAATATACATCGATGGGCGTTTACGCACTGCTTCTAACCCTTCTAAAACCTGAATGCTATCGGCTCCATAACTATTTGCCTTTTTCTTGCTTTTTTCTTGATCGCTCATTGTATATTGATTAATTATAACTTTCTAAATATCAAATATATAAATGCACCAAACATTTTTTGGCACAAGTAAACAAATATAGTATTTTCAAAGGTTCAAAAGCTCTAAAATAATACCTAAATACATGTAGTTTTAAACAAGATGTAAACAATTTTAGATTTAAAACGAGTAAGTAGCTCCAGCCATTAAATTAAATTGTTGAGTTGGGTAATTGTTCCACTGATAATACTTTACCGCGCTTATATTGTTGAAGTTTGCAAAAGCCGAAAGCCGTTTTGAAAACCTGTATTCTACTCCCAAATTCAAGTCGATGATACCCGGTAATTCTTTGGCAACCAGCATTGAATTTTGATCGAATTCTCTGGCGTATCGTGCACCTATTCCATAGAGATTGGCATCAAATATAATTTTTTGCTGCAGCTTATACCGTATGTTAAAACTTAGGTTATAATTGGGCATGTGCCAAGGTTTGAGCTGGCTTTCCATCTGATATTCATAGTAGTTCGCTTTCAGCGAAAGCCATAGTTTTTCATTGGTTTTGTACGATAACTCACCCAAGAATCGGAAACGTGTTATTTGATCGGTTACGGTTTCTAACTTGTTTTGTAAATTGGTTGATATATCAGTCACAAAAAAGTACTGGTTGCTTATTTCGGCATAATTCACTTTGATATTGAATGCTACTTTCGAGCTAATATTACCCCGGAAACCAAATGTAAGGTTAATTTTAGTGTCTAATGGCTTAACACTTAATGTCTGTCTAACAAAAGGGTTCATTTTATAAATATCAGCATAACTATTTTCTTGAAAGCTTCCATCGAATTCCAAATAAGGGATCAAGAAATATTCAATAATGTTGTAATGCATACTTATTTTTGGGTAGAAATGGTATTTTTCATTGGCCTGATCGAAGAATGTATTTACACCAGCTACAATGCGCCATTTCTTACCAAAAGCACCTACCCATGGGCTGAATTTAAAAATAGCAGCATTAGTAGTATCCTGGAGACCATGATTTGCAATATAAATGAGATCAATATCAGCACCAATGAACTCTTTTTCGAAAAAGTAATTAAAACGGGTCTTTATTTTCATGTAGTTTTCATCAATCCCATCTTTGGCAGAAAGAGTTTGCCAATTGGCATCAATTTGATAATTTACATGGGATGAATCTATATAATTGGTTGATATACCTAAATTGGCGTTAAATAGATTGATGACCTGATTTTCGATAGAATCTTTAAGTAAAGGGGCTTGAATGTTATTTTCAGCAACCGATTCGGGGTTATAACCATAATAATAATTGATAAGGTTTTTATAGGAAGCACTTCCATTCAATACTTTACTGTTTTTCAAGAACCGCGAACCATCAGCAGAAAAGCTCAAGTCAGATAAGCCGGCATAAACTTTTTCATTCGCTTCGTTTTTTACTTTTCCGTTGGTTGAATTGTAGTTGAAATAAGTATTCCAATTCCAATTTTCAGATCGGTTACTTCCAGCATATACTTGAAAAAGGGGAGAAATATAAGAACCAAAGCCTGCTTTTGCATAGCCATAAAAATGTTTTGACAATGGCTCACTTACAAGTCTAGCTGGTTTTATTGGCACTGGTACAAAAGATGTTTTATGCTGAACGGGAAGGATTTCATATTGGAATGAAGTGCTAATTTTGAGTGTATCATTAATTTTTGGAAGTTCACTTATTTTAAACGCATCATTAATGACTGGTTCATAGGCCTTAACTACTTTAACTTCCTGTTTTACTGGCTGTTCTTGTGCAAGAGATGGAAATGTTGCTGCTAAGGATATTAGTGTAAGTATTTTCGTGATTTTTTTCATCCTTTTATTTTTACAATTTAAAATATATTTAGCGATAAATCCTCTGATTTTTGTTTAATTGTATTATTCCTTATTATTTCCTTCAGGTTCTTTTTGCGAAGGAATTGAAGGATTTAATTGGCCGGATTCATCGTTTTTTTCAGGTGCAAACTGTTCGTTTTCGGCTGCAACTATAATTTGCAGTTTTTGTTTGGCTTCGTCAATAATGCCATCGGTTGTAGAACCATAATTATCAATAACACTAATAAGGTTTGCTTTGGCTTGAAAACCATCTTTTTTTTGCCAATAAATTTCGGAAAGCAAAATGAATGATTTAGCCAACCAATATTGATGAGGCGTTCCCATATCGATGAATTCCAGAACAGTACTTTCCGATTCATCAGGTTTTGTTTGATTCAAAAGGATTTCGGCAACACGGTATTTTCCTTCTGCTCCTTCCTTATTGGTAACATCAAGTGCCAAAATCCGATATTGAACAATGGCTAAATCGAGTAAGCTTTGACTTTGATATGATTTTCCCAAGATCAATCGTGCTTCGCGGCTTTCCTCTTCCGAAATTTTATCGGTTATCAACAATTTACGGGCAGCATCTACGGCCATACTGTACTTTTTTAAGCGGAATGCAGCTTGCATTTGACCTTTTCGGGATAGCAATAGGTTGAACTTTACTTCGGCCTGATTTTCCAATTGACTGTATAGCTGATAAGCCATTTCATCGTTTTGTTTTTGGTCGTAAATTGTTGCTGCAGCTAATAAGGACTGCTCGGTAAATATATTTTTTTGTTTTTCAATTACTGAGTTATAATCAATTAAGGCTGAATCGGTATTCAGAGCTTTCTGATAGCAATCGGCGCGGTAAAAATGAGAATTCAATGCAAAACGACCATTTTGGAATTTGTTCAGGTAATTTGAGAACATATCTTTTGAAAGTTGCCAATTCCCAGTCATATAAATTTTTTCTGCTGCCAAATAGGTTAATGAGTCTTTCTCATTCAAACTTATATTTTCTGACCCTCCATGTTCTTTGGCAAAAGCAAAATAGGTATCTACTTTATTTAAATCGACATAAATATTCTTAATTCCCAACAGGGCATCATTGGCTTCATCGGTTCCTGGATATTCCGTTACTACCTGTTTATAGTTTTGTAAGGCCAGCTCGTATTCATTGTTGCCATAATAAAGCAACCCCAATTGGAGTAAGCTTTTAACTTTATAGCTGCTGCTAGGGTAAGTTGTTAATAAAAGTGAAAAATCGCTAATGGCGGCTGCACTTGAATCGAGTGATACAAAGCTTCTACCTCTCTCAAATAATGCATCGGCTCCATAATTCGATTGTGGTTTTTGTGATAATAATTGGGTTAACGTGGTTACTTTTTTTTGATGCTGACCTGACAATCCATAAGAAAATCCTTGTTGGAATAAAGCATATTCTACATCAAATGTGCCCGCATCCACTGCCTTTCCATAATATTCAACTGCATCGGTATACTGTCGGCTCACGAAATAGCTATCGGCAATGCGTATGAATGCATCCCCCCTTTTCTGTGCATTCACGCTCAATCCCAAATCGGTATATTTCCGGAACCAACCAATAGCCTGTGTATATTGTTTCTGCTTGAAAAGGCAATATCCCATATTGTAATAGGAATTGTTGTATTCAGGCAATAAATAAGCCCCCGGAGTAAGCAAAAATTGATTAAATGATTCTGCTGCTAAGTCAAATCGTTCAAGCCGGTAGAGTGCTTCACCTTTCCAATAAATGGCAAGTGAACGCATCTGTTTGTCAAATGTTTTCACCAATATCGATACTTCAAATGCAGCTAATGCTTCAGAAAACTGAAGGTTATTAAATAGCTCCAATCCTCTGAAATAGGCAACTTTTTGGTATGCCAACATCATTTCAGGTGATTTGGTTGAAATTTTTTCCAAAGATGCCAGTGCTTCTTTGTAGTTTTTTGAGGTAAGATATACTTTTACTAAATAACTATAAGCTTCATCGCGGTGAATGGAATTGGGATAAGAAGTTAAATAATCGAAAAAAGCGGTAATGGTTTCGTTAAATGGGGAATAGGAAAGCTCGAACGATAGCTTTGCATAGTTGAGCATCGATACTTCCTTTACTTCGCCATCAAAATTCAGCTTTGAAGCTGCTTCAAAAGCCATGCGTGACTGATCTTTCTTTTCCAGTTTGAGGTAACAGTGGGCCATGTGGAAATAAGCATTTTGTGTTAACCCATCTTCAACATTCGTTATGTTCGATAAGGTAGCTACTGCTTCATCGTATTTCTGGGTCATGTAATACACATAACCTAACTGATAAATATCTTCGCGGGTATAGGTTTCGGCTTTCTTTTTATAGGTTTCAAGATATTCCAATGCTTGCTGGTACTGACCTTTGGAATAAAGCGCCTCACCCACTAATCGGCTTATTTCTGCTTCGCGTTTTACATCTGGTGTATCGAGTAGTTTTTTGCCTTGCTCCAGAACTTTATCGTTTTTTCCCTGCAAATAGTAAATTTGAACTACATAATAAGGAACCACTGGAGCAAAAACAGGATCTTCCTGTAGCTTAGTGAGTCCATTTAAAGCAGTTTCGTATTCTTTATCTAAGTAAGATACATGGGCATAAAAGTAATTGGCCGGACTGCTGTATTTTGAATTGTTTTCCAGAATTTCGTAAAACATTTTTGCCGCTTTTTCAAGCTGGTCTGTTTTGAAATAACAGTAACCTCTTTTAAAATAGAATTCACTGAGTTGCTCCTTATTTAGGTTTTGCTTCCAAACTTTATCAAAATAATGGAGTGCTTCCCCGTAGTTACTTTTTTGGTATTTATAAACAGCCATCTCAAAATAAGCTACCCGGGTTCTAGGACTCTCAGGATATTTAGCAATAAACTGAGCAATTCGGTACTCGGCATCAGCATTAAACAATTCAATGGAGCATAAAGCCAGATAATATTCGGCATCTGCTTTAATATCAGTATGCTCTTGACCGTAATGATCAATTACCTGGTTAAAAAACTCTTGGGCCTCGGCATATTTTTCTTTTTCAAAAAGTTCGACTCCGGTTTTATAAGCAACATCTTCTTGATTATAGGAGTAGGAAGTTTGAGAATATCCGAAAAGTTTAATGGAAATGAATACAAGTGTCAACAAGCTAATTTTCAAAATTTTATAAGCCATTTTTGTGTTTTTTTATATTGCGTAAAGGTAACAAAGAATCTGTTTGCGAAATCAATCGAAGAAGGCATGTTTTCAACAATCCATTGTTTATTACTTATCTTTAAAAACCTTTATTTAGAGCTATTTATTGTCAGCCTTAAAAAATTAATTTATGATTTTTACCTTTAAAAATCGTTAGAGTTGAAAATTGGATTTTTATTTGCAACAAAAGCGATTGGTTCATACAGAAATGAAGGACACAATCGAATTAAAAATGGTATAACCAATTGATTAAAAATAAATTGTAGCAGATGGAAAGAATTTTTTAATTTGTTCTTTTTGGAACTTGTCGAGTCGTGGATTGTTTTCAAGATAAAGCTCCTGAAGCGATTTCATTCCACCAAGCTGTTTGTTGAAATATAAAATGAGATTTTGATTTAGGTTAAGTTTTTTGAGATTGACCAAAGCTCCCAATGATTTATCTACTTTTTCAACCCGGTTGTCCGATAAATCGAGCTCTTCTAAGTTTATCAAAGATGAAACATTTTCGCCTACCCAATTTATTTGATTCCGATTAAGAATCAATGTTTTTAACTGGATTGCATTGCTAATGTTAGAGGGAAAGCTTTGCAATTGATTGATAGAAACATCCAAATAATTCAAATTTTTTAGATTGCCCATTTTGGCCGTAAAAACACTTATTTTGTTAATGCTCAAATCAATGGTTGTTGCCTTTGAAAAGTTAATGCAGTTGCCTGTAACTTGAGTAATCTTATTATTCGATAGATTTATTTCTTCAAGGTTTTCCAAGTAACCCAATTCATCAGGTATTTTGGTCAATTTATTCTGACTGATATTTAATTTCTTTAAGTTTTTAAGCATTCCTATTGAAGAAGGTAAGGTTGAAAGTTCATTCTTTTCAAGGTTTAGTTCTGTTATCCGGTTCAATTTACCAATACTATCAGGAAGGCTAAGTAGTTTATTTTCGGCTAACTTAAGCTCATTTATTTTAATAAGCGATGAAATAGTTTGAGGTAATTTTTCTAATTTATTCTTCTCAATAAACAATTTTTCAAGATTAGTAAGTTTGCCGAAGCTTTCTGGTAAATTCATCAATTGGTTCCAGCTCAAATCCAATGTGCTCAATAGTTTGAGGTCACCCATTTCTTCAGGCAGTTCTGAAAGCAAATTATTGAACAAATCAAGCTGTTCCAAATGTTGCAATTTTCCAATTTCTTTAGGAACGGTGGTTAGCTTATTTTCACCCAATCCAATTACCTGCAAGTTTGGGAGCAGAAATAACTCAGGTGGCAACATCGAAATCTGGTTGTTACGCACATACAGTTCCTGAAGGTTTACCAGCTTGCTGATGTTAGCTGGAATTTCTCTAATTTTTTTACCATCAAGGTTCAGTATATATACCTTTTTTTTGTTGGAAAGTGCTTCTTGGTATGAACGGTAGGTTTTCTCCTTGGTAAGTTGTTCTTTAGTTTTTAGAGGCTTAACTTTTTGACTAAAGCCGTTTTGTGCAATCAATAGATAAACAAAAGTAAGAAAGTGGATCGTATATTTTTGCATGTTAAATCACTTTTAAATTGACATTTAAAAAATTATCAGGAACTTCTATTGTTGAGCACAAATAAACAAAAAAGGAAACCGCTTTCCAAACAGGTGGAAAGCGGAATCTCAAATTTATTGGAGAAAAGGGAGTGTAGAAAAAAAAGCCACTTCAATAATAACAGCGGCTCTTTTTGACTTATGGATAATCAATCAACAATTATTTTACGGGTAATTACTTTTTTACCTTGCACAATTTGCAGCAAATACGTCCCTTTGCCATTGTCAATCAGGTTAATCGCCTTATTATATTCACCGCTGAAATCGTTGATTTTTTCTTCAAAAAGAATTTTCCCAATCATATTGGTAATTCTTACTTCTGTATCAACAGGTTTAGCTGTCCGGAATTCAATATTTACAGAACCTTCAGAGGGGTTTGGAAAAAATTTCAGGTAGTCGAATTCCGGTTCTTTTGTTCCTGTTTTTAATCCTTTCGATTTTAAATCGGATTTTTCACTTTCTGTGAGTTCAGCCAATTCGATTCGGGTTTCAAGCACAATTACTTTCTTACCTCCCTTGTTTTTAATTACTTTTATTTCGCTTTCCACACTATCAATTGCATCTTTTTTATTTATAAACACCATTTCTCCCTGCTTTTCAATTCTGATCTCTTCTCCATTTTCGCTAATAAAAATCATCTGTGTTTCCAATTCATCAGCATTTACTTTTAGAGCATGCTCCATAATGCTGTCCATTTCATTCATCTGTCCAGTCCATTCTATTTCAAATGTTTTTACATTCAACGGATCTACTAAACTGTCGAAGTTGGCGGTCCATTGAAGTACGGAATCACCTTGAATATGAATATGTTGCATATTACGTAGCATTTCTTCCGCAATTTTTTCTGGATTTATTTCATGAAACAAGGCTGAATCAAGATTATCGGAATGGCATTCTTTAACCACGGTATCGCCATTATGTATGCTGATAGTCTTTACTATTTGCGCCGAAGTGGAATCATTTCCAGAACACAGAACCTGAATCAATGAATCCATATTCATTTCCTGCTCCCTTGTGCCTGATTTGTCTGTCTTTATGGTTTTAACAATAACCCTTGTAGAATCGGGATGGTTTGTTTCACTAATATATTTAACTTTTTTATCGACCACTACTTTTTGGGACTGGGCATGATAACTACTTATAACGGCAAAAACCAATAAAAAAATGCGTGCTGGAATTAGTAAGACTCTTGAATTCATAATAACAGGGTTTTAAGGGTTACATAATCAAACTAACAATCACTTTTTTATGGGTGAAGGGAAACAGATTCACGGCTATTCCTCCGTTAATTCTGTTTTCCTTTTTCCAAATTTTGCATAAACAACTATTTATCAACTCAAACTTGACAGCACAAATGTACCTATCAAATGATTATCATAGGGTTAAGGCAAGGTTAAAAACTGTTAATGTTACGTTAAAACCATTTAATGCATTCATTCTTTTAGCTACATTTGACCCATGAAAATGACAAAAGCTTTGTTGATGAATGATTTCATCTTTTAATAATAGTTGTTGTGAATAAATTACGTTTTACTGGAATCATTGTATTAATGGGCATATCGTTGCTCGGAATTATAGCTGTGCAGCTTTTTTGGATGCACGAAGCCATTACCGTCAAGGAACAGCAATTTGACCAGCAAGTGAACCAAGCACTGTCGAAAGCGGCCTTCCGTATCGAGCGCAACCAAAATGCGTTCTTCATGTCACACCTATTTTCTGGGATGCCTCAGATGCAGCTTCAACAGCAAATGAACCAAGGTGGTTCCAATAGGATGAATGATTCCTTGATTCTCGAATTCAACGAGTTTTGGCAAGATAAATCGAACCAAGATTTGGAAGTAAAAAAGGAAAACAACCTTAAAGTAAAAAAGACAGAACAAAATGGCATTGAGACAATAACCTACGGTTTTGATACTATTATTGAGGATGCATACTCCAGCCAGCGTATTCAGACCTATTCATCGGTTTCAAAACCAAGCCAAGAAAATCGTATGGCTTTTCCACCAGCAGAACAAGGGCCAAATAACAATCCTATGGAAAACCAGTTTTCTGACGTTATGCAACAAATGTTTCTGGAATTTTCCATCAAAGATATTCCCATTGAAGAGCGGTTGAGCAATTCAGTAATAGCACCGACACTTGATTACGAATTGAAAAATGCAGGAATATCTATAAAATATGAATATGGCATTTCCAATTTCAGGGGTAAGCTTTACAACAAAATGAAAACCAATGGATTCAACCAAAACAAAGTATCACAAGCATACAAAACAACCCTGTTTCCAAACGATATTTTGATGCAGAGCGATCAGTTATTGCTTTATTTCCCTGAAAAGAGCAATTACCTTATCCAATCGGTTATTTACCCATTTTCAGGTTCGCTCCTATTCACACTCATAATTTTGTTCACCTTTTATTATACCCTACGGATTATTTACAACCAGAAAAAAACATCGGAGGTTAAAACCGACTTTATCAACAACATGACCCATGAATTCAAAACACCCATAGCAACCATATCTCTGGCGGCTGATTCCATCAACAACCCCAATATTATTAATGATGCTGAAAAAGTCCGACGCTTTATAGAAATCATTAAAGAGGAAAACCGCCGTATGAACCGGCAAGTGGAAAGTGTGCTAAAGATGGCCCTTATCGATAAAAAGGATTTTAACCTGAATATGGTTGAAACCGATGTGCATCCACTGATTCGGCAGGCTGTAAAAAATATCAGCCTTCAAATAGAACAAAAAGGTGGAACGCTAGAAATGGAACTGAATGCCGGGAACGACCGCATTAAAGCCGATGAAAACCATCTGGTGAATGTTATCTTCAACTTGCTCGATAACGCCAATAAATACTCGCTGGAATCACCTCCTGAAATAACTTTGACCACATACAACCAGCAGGATAATCTGGTAATTGCCATCAGCGATAAAGGAATTGGAATGGATAAAGATACACAGGAGAAGATTTTTGAAAAATTTTATCGGGTACCGACTGGCGATGTGCATAACGTGAAAGGTTTTGGGCTGGGGCTGAGTTATGTAAAAGCCATTGTGATGCAGTTTAAGGGCGATGTCCATGTTACCAGCCAAAAAGGCAAAGGAAGTACGTTTGAGATTCGGATCCCGCTTAAAAATGCGTAGATACGCGATTCTGTAATTTTATTCAAAACATTACATATCATGAGAAAGAACAGGATATTTTTAGTGGAAGACGATTTAAATTTCGGTTCGGTAATGAAATCGTACCTTGAAATGAACGATTATGAAGTGACCTTGATTACCGATGGCCGTGCCGCCATGGTTGCTTTTCATCGGAATCCGTATGATTTATGTATTCTGGACGTGATGCTCCCCCATGTGGATGGCTTTACCATTGGTGCCGAAATAAAGAAAACAAAACCCAACCTACCTATTATATTTTTAACTGCTAAAACCTTGAAAGAAGACGTAATTAAAGGCTTTGCCGTAGGTGCCGACGATTATGTTACCAAACCTTTTGATTCCGATGTACTCATTTATAAAATTAAGGCTATTTTAAAGCGGAACCAGGCCACGGTTTTGGAGGACATTCCCGACCTGATTGAATTGGGCAAATACCGGTTCGATTATAAAAAAAGAAACCTTCACTTTGCTGGCGCTCCCGATGTGAAACTTTCCCCTAAAGAAGCTGAATTGCTCCTGTTTTTGGCTCAAAGCAAAAACAAAGTGCTGAACCGTAACCTGACTTTGGAAAAAATATGGGGCGAACAAGGATATTTTACCGGCCGTAGCATGGATGTTTATATTACCAAATTGCGCAAATACCTAAAAAACGACCCCAACCTGGAGATTGTAAATGTGCACGGCAGCGGGTATATTTTGAAGGAGGATTAACGTTTGATATAAAATAGCATTCAATTGCGGGATTTACAATTAA
>DYQV01000257.1 GCA_020719105.1 Rikenella microfusus | reverse complement strand
GCGGCAGTAACTCGCAAAACCTGATTTTGTTAGACGAGGCTACAGTGTACAATGCTGATCATTTGTTAGGGTTTTTCTCAACCTTCAATAGCGACGCCATTAAAGATATTCAAGTGTTTAAAGGCACTGCACCGGCAGAATATGGTGGTCGTATATCGAGCGTTCTGGATATAAAAATGAACGAAGGAAATAATCAAAAATACCATGTGGGGGGAGGTATAGGGCTTATTTCGTCGCGCCTAAATGCCGAAGGACCTATCGAAAAAGGGAAAAGTTCGTTTCTCGTTTCGGCGCGCCGTACGTATGCCGATTTGTTTCTGAAACTGTCGCCCGACACACTTATAAATGGAAATCAACTTTACTTTTACGACCTAAATGCCAAACTGAATTACACCATCGACGATCGAAACAGGCTCTATGTCTCGGGTTATTTTGGGCGCGATGTTTTCAAATTTCAGGAGCGTTTTGGCATCGATTGGGGAAACATTACAGGCACACTGCGCTGGAATCATATTTGGAGCGAACGCTTGTTTAGTAATACATCTATTATCTATTCGGATTATAACTATAAAATTAATATTGAGCAGGATGCAGGTTTTATTCTTACATCGATTATCCGAAATTGGAATTTAAAACAGGAATTTCAGTTTTTTATAAATAGCAAAAATACGCTTTCGTTTGGATTAAATTCTATTCTACACAATATCGTACCCGGACAATTGGAGCTTACCGACAAGTCGCAAATTAATCCGGTTACTATTCAGCAGAAACATGCTATGGATAATGGTTTGTACATCAGCAATGTATGGAAACCAACTTACAATTTGAATATCAATTATGGATTGCGTTTTGCAGCTTACCATCTTTTTGGACCGGGCGATTTTTATAGTTATGAAAACGGTGAAACAACTTCGACCAAAACCTATAAAAGTGGCGAGATAGTAAAATCGTATTACAACCTTGAACCGCGCTTGAATATTGCCTATATCGTAAACGAAAGCAATTCGCTGAAAGCAAGTTACACGCGCAACACGCAAAATCTTCATCTCATTTCAAATTCAACTTCCTCTACTCCTACCGACATTTGGATATCGTCGAGCAACAATGTAAAACCCGAAATTGGCGACCAAGCGGCAGTGGGCTATTTCACCAACTTTGCCAAAGACCAGTACCAATTGAGTGCCGAAACTTATTACCGATGGATGCAAAACCAAATTGATTTACGCAATGGTGCTAACATAAATGCAAATGATAAAATTGAGGGAGAATTACTTTTCGGAAAAGGCAGGGCTTATGGCGTAGAGTTGATGCTGAAAAAGAAATATGGTAAACTTACCGGATGGATTGGCTATACATGGTCGCGCACCGAACGACTGATTGATGGCATTAACAGTAACAATTGGTATCCTGCCCGTCAGGATATTACACACGATGTGTCGGTGGTAGCAATTTACGATTTAAGCAAAAAGTGGTCGCTGTCGGCTTCGTGGGTGTACAACACGGGCAATGCAGTTACATTTCCGAGCGGAAAATACCTACTGAATGGTGTTACACAATATTATTACACCGAACGAAACGGCTACCGTATGCCCGATTATCATCGCTTAGATGTAAGTGCAACGTGGTACCTGAAAAAACGTAAGAACTTCGAAAGCAACCTGAATTTTTCAGTATACAATGCCTATGGACATAAAAATCCGTTTTCGATTGATTTTGAACAAGATGCCGACGACCCTACTAAAACAAATGCCGTAATGACTTACTTGTTTACCTTTGTGCCGTCGATAACGTATAATTTTAGATTTTAAAAAATAGTCAAAAGACAAAGGTCGAAAGTCAAAGGTCAAAAGACTTTAGACTTCAGACAATAGACATTTGTCAACATTAAACATTATGAACTTTACAAACTTAATTCCAACGAGCTTTTTGGCACTATTATTAGCTTCCTGCACCGAAATAATTGATATATCGACCAATACTGCCGAATCGCAATTGGTAGTAGAAGCTACCATTGCTTTAAACGAACCTGCTACAGTATTACTCACAAAATCAATTGCTTTGGACGAACCAAACAATTTTAAAAAAGTAGAAAATGCAATAATTCGCATAACCGACAACACGGGAAAAACCGAATTACTAAGTGAGTATTATGGAGAGTATTTTTCGCAAACAATGAAGGGCGAAGCTGGAAAAACATACACACTTAATATTCAAAGTGACAATCAAATTATTACCTCACAATGTAAAATTCCAACTTACGTTCCTATCGATTCGTTTACGGTTGTAAATTCCAATTTCCCGGGGGGCGGACCACCCAGAGGCAATCAGCCGGCACCATTTTACGAAATAAAACTTTACTATAACGACCCTGCCGAAGAACAAAATTTTTATCGTGTTGTAATGTATTTCAACGGCAAAATTCAGGCTCGTAACAGCATTTTCGACGATAAATTTACAAACGGAAAACTTATGGAAAGCACGGTAATTCTTTTCAATGACTCCGTTAAAGCAGGCGATAAAATACGTGTTGAGCTACAATGCATCGACAAAGAAGTGCATAACTATTTTGCAAGCATGGGCAATTCAGCCATGGGACCGCGAAATTCGTCAAGCCCTGCAAACCCTTACACAAACCTTAATGGCACTATATTAGGTTATTTCAGTGCGCACACGGTGGAGCGGAGAGAGTGGGTTTTGAAAGATTAAATTAAATCTTTCCGTTTTTCTGAAACCAATACAAAGCTTCTTTAATTGCTCTGTCAATAGGAGTTACAGGCATACGAAGTATCTTAATAACTTTATTGTTACCGTAGTATTCGCAAATAGTGAGCTGATTTATATTTCGGCTGCATAGCTCAGTGCGTATTCCGAGCATCCGAAGCAGGTTCCAAATTTGCATATAAGCACCAAAATATATCAGAAAGCATAGATATTAGATAATCAGTTATTTATGAAATTTCTATAAAAACCTTTCAATTTCCACTTTGCTTTAAGCATAAACGACTCCGAAAATGAATATTCTATACCAGCGAGTTCATCCGAAAGGTGGTGAATAGTTTAATTTCTGATGGCATTCGCTTATAAAACACAAATCATATTATTGATATTCAAATGCTTATAAACACTAAAACAAGTGCTGAACCATCTGTATTTACATGTTAATTTTCGCTATAACGCAACAAATTTTAAAAACAAAAGCCACATCCAAGTGAATGAATGTGGCTTTGTATGACTAAAAATTTTTAAAATTTAAAATGCAAATTTCAAAGTTTCGTTTGAAGTTCGTATAATATAAATTCCTTTAGATAACGATACACTTTCGATAGCATTTTTAGCTTTTGCATTTACTATGCTTTTGCCCATCATATCGTAAATACTATAATTTTCACCCATTTTCAAACCTTCAATTTGAATTGTATTGTTTATCGATTTTAATATTAAAGTCGAATTAATGGCTTCAGGATGAGTAGCTGTTGTTGTTTTTGCAAAAGTCAATTCAAGTGGCTTTTTGGTAAATGCATCACTTAAAGCTACGGTATTTGTAACATTATTTCCTTCCAATTTAGCCGAACATACAATAGTTGGGTCAAGATTTGGGTCTATGGTTGCATTTAAAAATCCTTCTTGCACAATTCCATTATAATGATTAGTAAATGCAAAATTTTTAGAATAAGTAGCATCCAATTTCAAAGAGCCTAAACTTTTAGTTGTAAATATTATATTTGCAGTACCTTTTTGAACTTGAATTCCACCATGATTTCCACCAGTCGAAGCGTTAGTTCCTTTAACAATAAAGTTAATAGTCATAGTATAATTCAATTCTTTATTCTCAATAAAGATAGCACTACTCCATTGGGCAGCTGTTAATGTCATATTGTCCAAGGTAATATTAAAAACGGCATTATCTACAGTTGGTTTAATACCAAAACCATAATTGCCGGCACCTGTAATAGTATATGCTCCCGGTTCAGTTATATCAAATTCGCCACTTTTAGTCGACAAATCATGTTTTATGTTTTTTTCGAGACTCAACACAAGTGGCTTTTTAGTAAATGCTTGAGTTAATGCAGTTGCAACCGGTACCTCAACTCCTTCTAAAGTGGCTGTACATAAGATATTTGTTGGGTCAATGGATGGGGTGAAAGTTGTACCTGTTTCCTTTTGGAAAGCAAAATTTTCTGAGTGCCAAGCATCACATGTCAATGTGCCAGAAGTTGTAGTTGTAAATATTACATCTACTATACCCGCTCCAGATTTAATACCTCCATGGTTATGTCCTTTTGTTATATTTGTTCCTTTAATATTAAATTTTACAGTCATTGTACCTGTAGAATTATTATTACAAGCAATGGCACTTGCCCAACCGGTTTCAGTCGCTATCAACGACATATTGTCTAACGTAATTTCATAAACAGCATTAGCTACTGAATTATTAATATCAATCCTACCACTACCCGAACCAGTAATGGTATGCGTACCAGGAGTAGTGATAGACTGTGGACTAGAGCTAAGTGTGTA
>DYQV01000256.1 GCA_020719105.1 Rikenella microfusus | reverse complement strand
TAGCTTAATCGTCAGGATTATTCATGAATAATCCGGGTTAACCGAATTAACATTTGAAATTGCAGCAAAATAGATGACATTTTTTGGAAACTTTGAATTAATAACAAATTTGTGAAAAGAATATTGGTTACTGGGGGAGCGGGTTTTGTAGGCTCCCATTTATGCGAACGGTTGCTCCGCGAAGGAAACCATGTATTGTGCGTTGATAACTACTTTACTGGCGATAAAAGAAACATTGTCCATTTAATGGATAACCATTTTTTTGAACTGGTAAGGCACGATGTTACACAACCCTTTTTTGCCGAAGTAGATCAGATTTACAATTTAGCTTGTCCGGCTTCTCCTATCCATTACCAATACAATCCAATAAAAACGGTAAAGACATCAGTAATGGGAGCGATAAACATGCTTGGATTGGCTAAAAGGATTAAAGCTACTATTTTGCAAGCCTCAACCAGCGAGGTTTATGGAGATCCAGAGGTACATCCTCAAACTGAAGATTATTGGGGCCATGTAAATCCCATTGGAATACGGAGTTGCTACGATGAAGGAAAACGTTGTGCCGAAACCCTTTTTATGGATTACCATTGGCAAAACAACGTGGATATTAAAATAATTCGCATTTTCAATACCTATGGACCTAAAATGCACCCTAACGATGGTCGGGTTGTTTCAAACTTCATCATCCAAGCCTTACAGAATAATGACATTACTATTTATGGCGATGGCAAACAATCGAGGAGTTTCCAATATGTGGACGATTTGCTTGAAGGAATGATACGGATGATGAACTCCCCAAAAGATTTTATTGGGCCGGTAAATATTGGAAATCCCAATGAATTTACAATTTTGGAATTAGCTCAATTGGTTATCGAATTAACCGGCTCAAAATCTAAAATAACCTATTTGCCTGCTCCTGCCGACGATCCCACACAAAGGCAACCTAACATTTCATTAGCCAAAGAAAAACTAAATGGCTGGGAACCCAAAATTGCTTTAAATGAAGGATTGATTAAAACGATTGCTTATTTTGACGACCTATTAAAAAAGAAAACGATTACTATTTAATGATAATTTATGAAGATAATAGAAACTAAAATACAAGGTTTATTAATAATTGAACCCAAAATATTTAGCGACGACCGGGGATATTTTTATGAAACGTTTCAAGCCAAACGGTACAAAGATGCTGGGATTGATGCGGATTTTATTCAGGATAACGAAGCTTTTTCGGGTTATGGTGTAGTAAGGGGATTGCATTATCAATTAGCTCCTTATGCACAAGCTAAATTAGTAAGAGTTATCCAAGGAGTTGTATTAGATATTGCTGTTGATATTAGAAAAGGTTCTCCCACTTTTGGACAATGGGTTGGATTAGAACTTTCTGAAACGAATAAATGCCAATTTTATATTCCGCGGGGTTTTGCACATGGTTATTCCGTTATTTCGAAAACAGCCATATTTTCGTACAAATGCGATAATCAATATCATCCACAAAGCGAACGAGGAATAAATATAAAAGATACAAGTTTAAATCTTGATTGGAAATTACCTGAAAATGAAATGATTATATCATCAAAAGATACGGTTTTACCTAATTTAGAAAAAGCTGAAATGAATTTTACGTATGGAAAAGAAATTTAAAATCTTAGTAACGGGTTCCAATGGTCAATTAGGAAGTGAGCTACGATATTTAGCAGCCGATCACCCAACTATTCATTTTATTTTTACCGATGTGGCAGAATTGGATATTACCAAATCGGGTGCTGCTGAAAAATTTGTTAAAGAAAACCCGGTTGATTTCATAATCAATTGTGCTGCTTACACTGCCGTAGATAAAGCTGAAACAGAACAGGATTTAGCCTTTTTAATTAATAGGGTAGCGGTTGACTATTTAGCTGATGCTGCCAAATCAGTTAATGCCTGTCTGATTCATATTTCTACTGATTATGTGTTCGATGGTACTCACAATACTCCTTATATGGAAGATGATGATGCCATTCCGCAAACAGTTTATGGGGATACTAAATTAGAAGGTGAAAAATTGCTTGTTTACTCCGATATTAACTTTGTTATTTTGCGCACATCTTGGTTATATTCTACTTTTGGAAATAACTTTGTTAAAACAATGCTTCGTCTTGGTGATGAAAAAGAAAGCATCAACGTAGTTTCTGATCAAATAGGAACCCCAACTTATGCCCGCGAATTAGCCCGAGCTATACTTGCCATAATTGAAAAAATAGAAGTTGATCCGGTAAATCCTATTCAGGAAATTTATCATTACACCAACGAAGGGGTTGCCAGTTGGTACGATTTTGCTTGCGAAATATTCCGTCAGAAAAATATTTTAAGCATTGTTAATCCGGTGAATACCAGTCAATTTCCGCTCCCTGCAAAAAGACCACATTTTTCAGTATTGGATAAAACCAAGTTTAAAAAAGATTTTAATTTACGAATCCCCCACTGGGTTGATAGCTTAAAAGAAATGCTGTCAGAACTAAAATAATATTGTTAAAATAAAAAATTGAAACATTTAAACTAATTTTTATGGAAGCTGAATTACTATCAACAGTAAAGAAAAAGGCAAATGCCTGGCTCAATAGTGCCATTGATGAAGATTCAAAAAAACAAATCCGTAATTTATTAACCAACGATGAAAATGAATTGATTGAATCATTTTATCGGGAGCTGGAATTTGGAACCGGTGGATTGCGGGGCATTATGGGTGTGGGAACCAACCGGATGAACATTTATACCGTGGGCATGGCGACCCAGGGACTATGCAACTATTTGTTAAAACAATTCCCGAATCAGGAAATTAAAGTTGCCTTTGCGCACGACAGCCGCAACAATGGACGTCATTTTTGTGAATCGGCAGCACAGATATGTATTGCCAACGGATTGAAAGTTTATTTGTTCGATTCATTAAGGCCAACACCCGAACTTTCTTTTGCCATCAGGCATTTGGGATGTAAAAGCGGAGCCGTAATTACCGCTTCGCATAACCCAAAAGAATACAACGGATACAAAGTGTATTGGGAAGATGGAGGCCAGATTATTGAACCCCATGATGTGAATATTATTGCAGAGGTTCAGAAAATTACTTCATTGGCTGATGTAAAATGGAATGGAAACAAAGACGAGATTCTAACCATTGGTGAGGAAATAGACAAAATTTACATTGATGAACTTAAGAAATTATCCCTTTCGCCAGAGGCCATAAAAAACCAAAGCCAACTAAAAATAGTTTATACACCCATTCATGGCACCGGTGTGAATCTGGTTCCCAGGGTTTTAAAAGAAGTGGGTTTTAAAAATATTATTTCGGTACCTGAACAAAACATCCCCGACGGAAATTTCCCAACAGTTCATTCTCCCAATCCTGAAGAATCGGCTGCATTGAAAATGGCCATTGAAAAAGCCATGGAAACCGGTGCCTATTTAGTAATGGCTACCGATCCGGATGCCGACCGGGTTGGCATTGCAGCCAAAAACAAGGATGGTGTATTTGAACTACTCAACGGAAACCAAACCGGTTCTTTCTTAATCTATTATTTATTAACCAAGTGGAAAGAAAACGGGAAACTGAAAGGAAAAGAATACATCGTTAAAACCATTGTTACCACCGAACTGATTGCCAAAATGGCTAAAGATTTCAAAGTGGAGTACTTTGATGTGCTTACCGGATTTAAATACATTGCCGACACCATTAAACACAATTACGGGTTTAAAACCTTTATTGGGGGTGGCGAAGAAAGCTACGGATATCTGGCCGGAGATTTTGTCCGCGATAAAGATGCTGTAATGTCGTGTATGCTAATAGCGGAAGCGACTGCTTGGGCCGCAGAAGAAGGCAAAAGCATTTTCGATGTTTTGGCCGACATCTATATTAAATATGGCTTCTATAAAGAAAAACTGGTGAATTTGGTCCGTAAAGGTAAAACCGGTGCCGAAGAAATCCAGATGATGATGGACGGATATAGGAAAAAACCGCCCATGGAAATTAATGGATCCGCCATTATTAAGATAAAGGATTATCAGTTCCAAAAGGAAATAAACTTGATAACAGGAACCAAAGAAACCATAATGCTTCCAAAATCGAATGTATTGCAGTTCGTTACAGCCGATGGAACCGTTGTATCCATTCGCCCATCAGGCACTGAACCCAAAATTAAATTCTATATTGGAACCAAAACCGAACTTAAAAAGGCCGCTGATTACAAAAAAGTTGAAAAAGAGTTGGATAATAAGCTGAATGCCATTTGCAAAGATTTGGGGATATAATAATCCGATGTGAGATAATGAGATATAAGATTTGAGAAAAGAGATTTGAGAAAAACAAATTGCAGTTAAAAGTGTGCAAATCTGGTTTTATTTTGATAGGAAATGGGTAATAAATAATTGGATTGTAAAATATGTAAATCATCAATCGATAAAAGAGGTTGCAATCATTTAGTCAGCAAAAACGTCAATTACACTATTCATTCTTATTTCATATATTTTGTGTCTCATATCTTGTGTCTCATATCT
>DYQV01000255.1 GCA_020719105.1 Rikenella microfusus | reverse complement strand
CAAAAAAAAGCCTCCCAAAGAGAAGCCTTTCCAAAATATCTTACATGAATATCATAGTTCTAAAAACTCTTTATTTTTAAAGTTTGCAAGAACTTAACCGCTTTTTGAATTTCCTGATACATTACTTTATCTTGGTCAATAAAAGCTACCCTTTCCCTGAATTGGTTAATAAAGTCAATAATGTAAGGTGATGGTAACAAGGGCCTGCGAAATACTAATGCTTGCGCTCCGTTCATGAGTTCAATGGCCAAAATACGTTCAATATTTTCAACTACTCGTAACGCTTTGGTAGCTGCATTGGCTCCCATGCTCACATGGTCTTCCTGACCGTTGCTGGAAACTATGGAATCGATGCTGGCCGGAGTACAAAGCTGTTTGTTTTGGCTTACAATTCCAGCTGCCGCATACTGGGGAATCATATATCCGGAATTTAAACCCGGATTAGCCACCAAAAATTCGGGCAACCCACGCAAACCTAATATTAACTGAGCCGTACGGCGCTCTGAAATACTTCCCAGTTCAGCCATGGCAATAGCCAAATAATCAAGATTCAATGCTAAAGGCTGCCCATGAAAATTTCCACCGGAAAGTACTAAATCTTCATCAGGGAATACCGTTGGATTATCGGTAACTGAATTAATTTCTGTCTCAACAACCTGAGCAATAAAGCCAACAGAATCTTTTGTGGCACCATGTACCTGAGGAATGCAACGGAATGAATAGGGATCCTGAACGTGTTTTTTCGGTTGAGCCATTATCTGGCTGCCGTCCACCAATTTACGTACGTTTTTTGCTGTTTCAATTTGCCCCGCATGTGGCCGGATTTGATGGAGCAACTCATGGAATGGCTCCAACCGTCCGTCGAACGCTTCCAATGAAACGGCTCCAATAATATCGGAAAGCTTTAGCAGTCGGAATGTTTTAAGGAGTGAATACACGGCATGGGCGCTCATAAATTGAGTACCATTTAGCAAGGCCAATCCCTCCTTCGATTTCAATTCAATGGGCTTCCATCCTAATTCAGCCATTACTCTATCGGTTGGGTGTTTTTGACCCCGATAATATACTTCACCCATTCCAATTAACGGTAGAAATAAGTTTGCCAATGGAGCTAAATCGCCCGATGCACCTAAGGACCCCAACTCAAAAACCACCGGAATTACATTGTGATTGTACATATCCACAATGCGTTGAACCGTTTCTACCTGCACCCCGCTTTTTCCCATGGAAAGTGCATGAGCTTTCAGCAACAGCATCAGTTTGATAATTTCTGGTCGAACTTCATCTCCGGTGCCGCATGCATGCGACATTACAAGGTTTTTTTGTAATTGACCCAATTCGTTGCTTGAAATAGTTTTGTTGCAAAGGGAACCAAAACCAGTCGTAATTCCATAAATAGGCTCCGGATGTTTTTGAATCATCTCATCCAAATACTTTCTGCAATGATCAGTAGCAGCTATTGTCTCTTCTGATAACGCCAACTGGAAGCTTCCTTCCACGATTTCTTCGATACGTTCAAATGTTAGGTATTCCGGGGTTATATAATGGATTTTGGACATAGGAAAGTTTCTTTATAATTTAAAAGTATAATCTTCTGCAAAAGAAACAAAAGCCTTTCACATGCTTTCAAAAAATGGTATGATTTAGAACAGATTAAAAAAATCAATTCTTAATGCTCGAAATTAAAATCATACAGATTTAACTTTTGTAATTAATTCATCCACTGTAAGTTTTAATTGTTCCCCATTCTCCATATCTTTTAAAGTAATGAGATTGGAATTCATTTCATCTTCGCCTACAATAGCCACAAAAGGAATTTTCCGGTCATTGGCATAACTCATCTGTTTTTTCATTTTGGCCGGTTCGGGATAAATTTCGGTGGTAATTCCCTGACTCCGAAGTTTGCCTAAAACTGGTAAGCACCAGCTCTGCTCCTTTTCACCAAAATTCACAAACATCAATTGCGTTGTGGTGGCTGCATTTTTGGGGAATAAATCGAGGTGTTCCATCACATCGTAAATACGGTCGGCACCAAATGAAATACCGACACCGGAAACTCCCGGCAACCCGAAAATTCCGGTCAAATCATCATAGCGTCCACCGCCGGTTATGGAACCAATCTGCATATCCAATGCTTTAACTTCAAAAATGGCACCGGTATAATAGTTCAATCCGCGGGCCAAAGTCAAATCAAGTTCAACAGGACATTGAATCTGCAAAGGAGCCAACCAGTTGAAAACGGTTTCCAATTCGGAAACACCTTTCAATCCAATTTCGGAAGTCTTTAATACCACTTTAATTTGCTCCAGCTTCTCGATATTAGAACCCGACAGGTTCAATATGGGCTGCAGTTGGGCAATGGATTCAACGGGCAATCCTTTTTCAGCCAATTCAAGGTTTACTTTTTCAATTCCTATCTTGTCCAATTTATCAATAGCAACTGTAATATCCACAATTTTATCCAACTGTCCAATTACATCGGCTATACCGGAAAGTATTTTGCGATTGTTTATTTTTACAGCCACTTTAATATTCAACCGGTGATAAATTTCATCCACAATTTGAATCAACTCCACTTCGTTTAAAAGCGAATTGCTCCCAATAACATCCACATCGCATTGGTAAAATTCCCGGTAGCGGCCTTTTTGGGGTTTATCGGCACGCCAAACGGGTTGAATCTGGTATCTTTTAAATGGAAATTGAACTTCCTCGCGGTGCTGCACCACGAAGCGTGCAAAGGGAACCGTTAAATCGTAGCGCAACCCTTTTTCAGAAATATGATGGGTAAGTTTTATGGAATTTTTTTCAGACAACAAATTTTCAGGGGCACTATTCAGAAACTCACCAGAATTGAGGACTTTAAAAAGTAGTTTATCACCTTCTTCGCCATATTTTCCCATTAAAGTTGAAAGGTTCTCCATGGCTGGCGTTTCAATAGGCTGAAACCCGAAAAGTTTAAATACGGTTTTAACGGTATCAAATATATAATTCCGCTTCACCATTTCTGATGGACCGAAATCGCGGGTTCCTTTGGGTATCGAGGGTTTTTGAGCCATGGGCAATAAATTAATACGATGGCAAAATTAATGTTCCCTGAATGAAAAGCAATAACAAACCAATCAAATGTAATGGGTTTAGTGATTTTGTTTATTTCAACACAACCAAACCTTCCCTAACTGTTATCTTTAGCTTTGAAGGCAAACTGTCCTTGGAATTCCATTTAAGAGCCCTTTCATTCTGCACTTCAGGCGACTCAATGGAAAAACTTACTTCGGCATTTGAACCCATTGTGACATAAACATCACCCTTTTCAACAGCCACCAACAAGTTAAATGGGATGGAATCGCTGGGAACTTTCAGAAATATTTTTCCATCGTTTAAAAAAATATGGTTTACCCACAAAGTTGTATTTGGCACCGTAATCTGAATGTTATTTCTGACTTCGGTAAACCAGCCCATACGTTCCAAAAAATAAGAACAGGTATCGCCTTCAACCCAACGCCAGCGTATTTTGCTATTGGGAAAACCAAAACCGTTTACGGAATAATTAACCCGAAAACCAGTGTCAATAGCTATATTAATCGTACCTTCAGTAAATGAGCTTTGAATATTTTTTGGCGATATTAATTCCAATTCTTTGTGGGTTTTTGAAAATTCCTTTTTTGAAATATAAGGAGTTGCCAATAACAATCCGAGGGTAAGTATGGGAATAAAAAGGCCTAAAATAAAACTGACTTTTACTCCTTTTTTCTTTTGTTTTTCTGCATCCCAATGCGATTCATCAATTGGTTTATCGATTTTAAGCAAGTGGAACCCAACAATTCCGGTAATCCAGACCATGCCGGCAGCCCAAACTACATCGCTGGCAAAGTGTCCACCGGCCACCATGCGGGCATATCCAATCATCCCACCGTATAGTGTTCCAAAAACAAAAAATATCCAAGCCCATTTTTTGTGCTTATTACGCAAGAATAAAAATGGTATCGATAGGTAAAAACCCATGGAAGCATGACCACAAGGAAATGATTTTCCATTGGTGTCGCCTTTTATCCAAACCTTTACGTAGTTTTCTTTCCCACCGAATTCTGTAATTTCTCTTGGACGCGGCCTTCCCCAATGATCTTTAAATGTTCCGTTTACTAAAATACCGGGACCCGCAACCATAACAAAAAGCATGAACCATGCGGCTTTTCGCCAAATTAACATTGATTTTTTCCAATAGGTTAGGCTTACTAAAATCAAAGCTGCAATAGCTAAGAAATAACCTAAAAATATTCCATACTTGTAAATAAAATCCCAAAAAGGTTCATTCATAAGAAACCAGCCCTGAGTAACACTATAGAAAGGGCGCTGGAGAAAAATATCCAAATTGGTAAACAAAAAAGGCAGTGTAAGTAGTCCAAAAACAGCAACTGATATCAATAAATCTTTTTTAAATACTTGGTTCATTTTAAGTGGTTTATTATAGGATGTATAAATTAAAAATGGATTTCACTTTTCAAAAATAGCATGAATTTTTCACAAAAAGGA
>DYQV01000770.1 GCA_020719105.1 Rikenella microfusus | reverse complement strand
ACTTGCCTTCATTCTTAACAAAACTCAGAATTGACCAGGGATTGTAAATTTCCTCGTTTCCAAAATAGTAACCGTTGTACCAGTTTTTTACCTCTTTTTGTAAATTCGTTAATCCATAATAAGCCAGGATTTCATCAACTTCGTGTTGGGTAAAACCGAAATACCGGTTGTAATTTTTGTTTAAAACTGAATACACTTCAACATTATTCAAATCGCTGAACATCGATTCTTTGGAAACACGCAGGATGCCGGTTAAGATGCCTTTTTGCAGATACTCGTTGCCTTTCAGGGTATTGCCCAAAAGTGTGCGCAGGAAATCGATGGCTTGTGTGTAAAAACCGTTCAGGTAGGCCTCGTGAACGGGAGTGTCGTATTCGTCAATAAGTATGAGTACCTTTTTCTGATAGTAGCGGTGTAAATATTCGCTAAGCAATACGAGTGATGAGGAAATTAGAGTTTGATCGGGATTTTCATCACAGATTCTATGGAATTTCTCAATTTCAACATTTCTGAAAATATCTTTTTTCAAAATGTATTCGTGATATTTGAAAGCATTTGAAATTATTCTAACAATTTCTGCATAGATAAGATTGAAGTTTTGCCCTTTACATGATTTGAAACTCAGCGAAATAACCGGATACTGCCCTTGGTACTGCTCAAAAACGGGGATTTTGGTAATAGCCAGTCCATCGAAAAGCCTGCGGTTTTCTTCTATGTTTTTGTTGGTTAAAAAGTAGTGAAGCATACTCATGTTGAGCGTTTTCCCGAAGCGGCGCGGGCGGGGGAAAAGCAGAACCCGTGAAGCATCATTGATCACATCTTCGATAAAAAGACTTTTGTCAACAAAATAATTATTACCCTGTCTGAGTAATTTGAAATCATCCTCACCAATAGCAAGTTTTTTCATAGCTAAAACATTTGTTGCAAAAATAGGGAAATTTTAGTCTTAATGCTCCGGGCAATTCAGTTCGTGATAATTTCAAAAAAACGAAACACAGTCCTTTCTGCCAAA
>DYQV01000769.1 GCA_020719105.1 Rikenella microfusus | reverse complement strand
TAAAATTAAACCATAATTAGCGTTGTTAATTCTCAAGCTGCCCTTAAATAATATTCTTAAAATTTTCATTCCAATAATTACTGCGACTTTGTGGGAATGACGCATGACGAAGTATTAAGACAGTTCGATCGACGATCCTCAAAAATTGTGAAAATTCAATATCCGACTTCAAAATATTATTTGCCGTGACAATGGGCACGGCCTTATAAATTGTGAAGTCTCTGGATGAATATATCGTTTGAGGATTATGATTTCGTCATTTTCGTACACATTTTTTGTTTCCAAAGCGTTATAGCACAATGATTTTTTTTCGTGTTAACGCCAACGGAGAATTGCTTATTCGTGACGATTTTTGTGTATCATTAGCTAGGGGAACTTCGTCCCAATTGCAATCATATTATCAATAGTACCCACCCCTCAAAAGGGCAACAAATCCATTGAACGACATCATCAAGAACGAAAATCGATTCTGGTGAACGGGGAAAAAACAAGAAAAAAGATAGCAAATGAAATAGAAGGGAAAATCGGTTAAAAACGAATCAGCTAGGCCTGTATTTCATGCTGTGTGGAGACGGATGTGGCAATCTGACTCCATTTAAATTTTGATAGCTAAGAAAAATAACTAAAATGTAATCATCGAGTTCAAATTCCGTTTCGTTGTAATGAGTGGCATTACTTAAATATTGCTCGTTTTTTCACATATATTGCTCTGTCTCTCTGCCTGAGTTGACAAATAAACGTACGCTTGTAATTACAACGAGAAAGAAACAAAATAACGTCTATGATATAATATTGGGGCATATAAAATTATCATGATACAAAAAAAGTTAAAAGTGACTTGTCAGTTATAACTTAAACCTTTTTACGCCATCTTTTTTCAGACAGTGCTAAAAATTTCAAACATTTGTACTGCTACAACCCGATTGGTCGGCTGGCGAACGCGTTCGCCAGCGCTACTTTCTGATTGGTCCGCTGGCGAACGCGTTCGCCAGCACGCCCCCGCTGGCGAACGC
>DYQV01000254.1 GCA_020719105.1 Rikenella microfusus | reverse complement strand
AAAAAACGATTAAACAAGTTCAACAAATAATAAAACAAAAGCCGATATGAAAAACATACCGGCTTTGTTTGTGCTATTTTTTTTGTAAGAAGTTTTTTATTTGCGAAGTGTTATTGTTTTTGTAACACCATTTACGGTTACAGTGGCTTTCATGTCACGTGTACCATCGCCAAAGTCGGTTATTACAGAGCGTTTTTCACTTGTCAACAACATTGTACCTTCAACAAATACTGGCCAAACTCCATCGATTACAAGCGGTTTTGTTATCGTCATGGTGTAGGCTACACCATGCGCATTAATACCGGTAGCCGAACCTTCGATGGAATATTTATCATCGTAAAAAATGGCAGGAGTATCATTGTCGCTTATGCGAGTACGAATACGTGTTGAGTTCGAAACAATCATTTTGCTGTCAGTTGCTTTTACAATTGTATCGCTTACCACTACTGTCCAGTTTTTATTGCCATTGGTTTCGCCGTTATACGTTACCGATTTCGTACCTTTTACCTGATTGTCGTTTACCGAGAAATTTTCGAACGTATAGTTTCTGCTTGAACCTTTAATAAGCATAAAATTTGAAACACGAATAATAATTTTTCCTTTAAAAACATTGCCGCGTTTACCCGTAATGCCTTCAGTTCCATAATCAATTGTAATTAATTTCGGGAAAGGATTGCCTTCGTTTACAACTGTAACAGTTGCACCTTTTGGTCCAGTCACTTTTTGCATTTCGGAGGCAGGAGCTGATGCTGGAGTAATTAAATTTACATTTACATACTCATCGGCATCTGTAATAACTTCGTCGCTCATGGAACTGATTTGTGCTTCATCTTGAGCGGTTGTAGTCAGAGTCTCATCGCTCGGGTCGTTGCTTGTACAAGCACTAAATACGGTTGTTAAACCTACTGTAAGGGCTGCTATTGCCCAAAAATTCTTTGTTTTCATACTGTTACATTTTTAAAATTTGTGAATACTGATTTTCGTTTTATACTACTATGACAATTGAACAGTAAACTACCACTAATCGAAACTAAAAAAAATTATTTTTTTGCCAAAAGGAGGGATATAAAATCAATTTTTACGCCAATTAAAGCTCCAAATCCGTATGTTTTGCCCAAATAGGTATTGGCGTTTACGTATTTCGATTCGGACAAGTACAGCGATGGACCAATAAACAATTCGAAATCGCGGCTAATGCTGTAAGTAAGCATGGGTTCGAAATGGGTGATAGTTGCCCGAACGCCCAACTTGTACGATTCTCCGGCAAACAGCAGATTGCGCTCCACATTAATATTCAACCCCATATTATTCTGAAATTCGTAGTTATAGCCAATGCCATAACCCATTCGGTACGAGTTGTTGTAGTCAGTACTTACCGAAAAAATGCCATAAACACCAAAAGCACCAGCCTGAAACACTGCCGACGAAAGTGGGGAACTACTCGAAATGCCAGCCTGTAAATGTATGTTTTTGCGTAAAAAATATTCGAATTTAATTCGACGTATTTCAGCACTGTCGATGTTATTTTTGTAAAAATTGTCCTTTCCGGTTTTCTCTACCTGACTTGCATTGATAGTAACCCCTGTAGGTGCAGAAGGTGAAATGAAGGTTACCGAATCTTTAATAAATTGATAATTTTCGGGCATAAGCTCTTCATCTACAACCGGAATCACCAAAGCCACTTTTTTAAAATCCTCATCAATTTTGCTATCTACTTTTGTACTACTTTGTTTTGTTACATTCTTTACAACTTGTTTTTGTAACACAATGTATTTATCGTTTTGCAAAAAAGTAAATCCTATGGGGAGAAGTTTCCGAAGTGCAGCAGAAAGTTTTATTCTCGTAACACCCTCAACATTTACAGGCTGATTGTCGGGTAAAACAAGTGGATTATACGAAAAAGTGCAACCCGATTGGTCGCTGAGTTGTTTGAAAACTGTTTTAAGAGTTGATTTGCCTGTTGGTAACGTAACAACTTTATCCAGATAGCCAACTGACGACACTATCTGAACGCAAACAAAAATCAGGATAATAATTAGACTGGATTTTATTTGTATCATTACTACGTATTAGTAATTATTTTTTCAATAAAAAGTTATCACCTTTCCTCTCAAGCTTTAGCCCCAGCGTTTGACTCATAATGTACAACACCGTTTCGGCTTTTTCGTTCGTAAACGAAACAGTAATTTGCTTATCGGCAAAATTATCATTAGCAAGTTTTACGTTAATGTTGTATGCATTTTCGATAATTCGCACAGCTTGTTGCAGCGTTACGCCATCCAAATTTAGCTGAACCAATTTGTTTTCATTCTCTAATGTATATCGGGCTGCTATCCGAAACTTTTTGGTACGCTTGTCGTAAATTCCAGTTTCGTGCGCTTTTACAACAATTCCTTTATCGGTTGCAGTATAAAATTTCACCAGACCTTCGGTTACTTTTACCTGTACATAATCGTTGCGCTCAAAAGCCGAAACTTCGAATACAGTTCCAATATCTTCGACAAAAGTTTCATCGGCAGCCACACGTAATTTGCCTGTTCCTAAATTTCCCACATCAAAACTGGCTTCGCCTTTGAGTGTTATTTCTTTATTTCTTTTTGAAAAATTGTTATCATAAGCGATTGTACTACCAGCCGATAAATGCACAGTTGTAGCATCTGCTAATTGTGTTTTCAGTGGTTCGAGCTGTGCCGAAAGTACAATCGGATTAGTATCCTGTTTTTGCCAAAATAGCGTTGTAGCAAGCAATAAAAGCCCTACAGCCGCTGCGCCAACCAACCAACTACGCTTGTTACTATCCGAACGAAATTGTAGGTGTTTTTTCTTGTTGCTTTTGGCTCTATAATCGTTAAACTGTTGTTTGGCAGTTTCGGTATTAATTTCTAATCGAGCATTTTCGGGTGTGCCTGCAAGTTCGTAAAGTTTCGTTATGCGCATAAATTCGACCTCGTTCTCGGGCGAAGTGGCTATCCAGTTTTCGAGTTGCAGCAGTTCTTGTTCTGTTGCAGTCCCTCCAAAATATTTTGCGAGTAAATTATCGGCGTCCATGATATTTTTGAATTTGAAAATTTTATCTAACAATAAATTAATGAATAGTATTTATTAAAATGAATAATACAATCAAATAATCCTTTAGTTCAATACGCAATTGTCGGAGTGCTTTTGAAATATGGTTTTCGACTGTATTTACCGATATTGCCAGATTTTGAGCTATTTCCGAATAGCTTTTTTGTTCCATACGACTCATTTCAAATACTTTGCGACATTGTGGTGGCAACTTTTCAAGAGCACGGTCAATGGCTTGTTGCAAGTCCGAAGCAATCAGTTGTTCGCTCACATTATCGGTGGCATCATCATTATACGAGATTATTTCGGCATTTATTTCGGCTCTGTTTGTACGTTGATGTACAAAATTTAAACTCTCGTTGTGTACAATGCGATACAAAAACGATTTAATAGATGTCCGGATTTCGAGTTCCTTATGTTGATCCCAAAGTTTACAAAACACTTTTTGCACCACATCCTGAGCCTCATCACTATCGCGAAGTATCGAAAAAGCATATCGGCTAAGCGACTCGAAATACGATTCGAACAACTCATCAAACGCTTTGTGATTCCCCTCGCGCAATAATTGCAGTGAATATTCCATGCTAACTACTTCAAATTATAACTTCTATCGCTACAAAGATAAATAATCTGTCCAATTATTCAGACAAATGAAAAACTAATTACCACTATTAAAACTGAAAAAAAATCAAATTTTGTCGAAGTGAAGTATCAGAGCATCTTTCAGCGCTTTAGTCGGGTTATAAAATCGGTCGGACTCTCGTTGAAATACTCTTTAAAGCATTTCGTAAAATAGGATGGTGAGGTAAATCCAGTATCGTAAGCTACTTCCGAAATGGTTTTTTCGGTGTTTATAAACATTTGCTCGGCAGCTTTCAGGCGGATGATACGAACTAATTCGTTAGGGGCATAATTGGTGAGCGATTTTATTTTGCGATATAGTTGAACGCGTGAAAGTCCGAGATTTTTGCCAATTTCATCTACATTCAAATCGCTGTCAATCAGATTTTTTTCGATTACTTTTCGCACTAAAATATGGAACTGAACTTGATCAAACATCTGTTCATCGCTGATTCCAAAGCCTTCTTTTAAGATATTTATCCCTATTAATTGACGAATAGGGATGTTGGGGACACCCATTTTGTCCTCAAACAGGGGCTTGAAAATGCCATCATCTACTTGATTAACAACGTTTTCTAAAAATTGATTATGCCAAAGGTTTTGGTCATTATATCGCCTTAGAAAATCGTTCACTGACTTTATACAGTGGACTCAAAAATCAAAAACGAAGTTTAAGTAAGTATGAGACTTCTTCTATTATCTAAAATATCACGGCACTTTGCAGTGGTAAAGATTGTTATGCCCATAAATAGTTGAGGCTTGCAAAATATTTGTTTCGGAATTGCTGAAAAAGATCGTTATACTTTGTTAAGTAAAAAAACGTTATTAATTTTACGCCAATATTTTGCTGAATA
>DYQV01000253.1 GCA_020719105.1 Rikenella microfusus | reverse complement strand
TTTTTTAGCTTTTCGGAGTGGATTCATATTTAAATATTCAGAAACATCTGTTTTTTAAAAACTATTCCTTAATTTGGTTTCATTCAAATTATAAATAAAAACTATCCATTTATGAAAACAAAATCTCTTGTATTTATTAGTGTAGGTTTAATTATCCTTTTTCTTTTTACTTCCCCACTTTTTGCCTCTTCCGGAATAAATCCTTCGGAATTGGAAGGTACCCACAAATTTGCTTTTTGGGCATTTTTGCTAGGTGGCATCAGTGCCGTATCGCTCGTTTTAGGTTCCATGCTTGGATTGATTTGGCAACCCAAACCTGTAATAACTGCTGCTTTTACTGCTTTTGGAGCCGGTGCATTGCTGGCAGCCTTAAGCGTTGAATTAATTGCCCCAACAGTAATGGAATTTGTTAGCGAAAGTAAAGGATCGCTGCATAATACCGAAGGACACAAACAATCGCTGGAATTTATCTTTTTAGTTGCAGGATGTATTGCCGGTGGCTTTCTTTTTTTCATTTTAAATGAAGCTCTCAATAGTCAAGGTGGTTATTTGCGGAAAGCTTCCACCACTATAGCCTATCTAAATCAAAAGAGGAATCACCGGTTTCGTGTTGCCATAAAACGGTTATCAAAAATAAAACTATTCAGACACGTACCCCGATCTCACATGGCAGGGTTGGTTAAGCACATCCGCCATTTGCATGTTAAGCAAGGTAAAAGCATTTTCGTTAAAGGGCAACCCGTTACCCGCATTCTGGTTATTGAAGAAGGCGAAATTGCACTTATGGATGGAGATACTGTTTTAGAGGTTATTGGTGCCGGCCACATGGTTGGTGAAACAGCGCTATTCCACCATGCCCCAGCAGCTTTTTCAGCGGTGGCGAAAACCCCATTAAAAGCCTTTGAAATTACCCAATCCGATTTTTATGCGTTGCGCGATGATTGCCCAGAGTTACAGCATATAATGGAAGAAGAGTCTGCCCTTGAATTAATGGCTGAACAGGCCAACAACGGATCGGGAAATACCACAAATAACCATGCTCAAACCTGGGCTAACGAAGCCTCCGACCATCTGCATCCCGTGAGCTATATACCTTCACAGACAGAAATTAACGATGCAGCCAAAAAACATGGTTCAGCTCCCCTTTCAATTTGGCTTGGGATTTTCCTTGATGGCATTCCTGAAAGTTTTGTGATAGGTGCCGGATTCCTTATTATTTTGACAGCCAAATTAGGACAGGGAGCGGTAGCCTTTGCCGATGTGGTTCCATATACGCTGATTGCAGGTCTTTTCCTGTCAAATTTTCCAGAGGCTATGTCAAGTTCCATTGGAATGAAAAAAATGGGCTGGAAAGTGGGTAAAATACTTATTTTGTGGACATCGCTCATGTTGATGACTGCATTTGGAGCTTCATTCGGATATTTTTTCGGGGCTAAAATTCCCAATTACATTGAAATTGGTATTGAAGGCCTTGCTGCCGGAGCCATGCTAACTATGATTGCCCAAACCATGATTCCAGAGGCGGTGCATATTGGTGGCAATCGGATAACCGGTTTAAGCACCCTGTTTGGATATATGGCTGCTGTGGCTTTTAAAGTATTTGAATAAGATATTGAGTCAATCATAAATTTTCAATAGCCCCGGTCTATCTTTTTTGAAAAGGCCGGGGATATTTTTTTAATTTTTAACATATAAAATTCATGCTTTTATTGTTGTCACCTGCAAAAACCCTTGACTTTAAAAATGCACGCATAGTTGCACAGAAAAGTTTTCCTGAATTTAGCAGCCAAGCATCCCAGTTGATTCAACTGTTAAAAAAGTATTCGATTCCCGAATTAATGGAAATGATGGATATTAGCGACAAACTGGCTTTGCTAAATGTATCCCGATTTAAAATATGGCAAAAAGAACCCAACGAAAACCTGATGCGCCAAGCCATTTGCGCCTTTAATGGTGAGGCTTATACCGGGTTGAATGTTAGTGACTGGACCGATGTGGATTTTACCTTTGCACAGGAACACCTCCGCATTTTATCGGGCTTATATGGCGTGCTCCGACCGCTGGATTTTATTAGTCCTTATCGTTTGGAAATGGGAACCAAGCTGCCCAATAAAAAAGGAGAAAACTTATATGTCTTCTGGGGCAATCAAATCACGAAAAATATTGGGTCCCAACTTAAAGCACAGGACGACAACTTTTTGATTAATCTGGCATCGAACGAATACTTTAAAGCAATTCGGCCTAAGGAACTAAAAGCCGAAATTATTACCCCCATTTTTAAAGAGGGTAAAAACGGACAATTCAGTGTGGTGAGCATTTTTGCCAAAAAAGCACGGGGGATGATGAGCCGTTATATTATCAAAAACCAGATTTTGCGACCTCAACAAATCAAAGAATTTTCCGAAAGTGGGTATTCATATAACGACCGATTTAGCAAAGGAAATGAGTGGGTTTTTACCCGTGGATAGAATATTATCCCAATTACCCTCTCCGAAAACCTTTTTACTACTTATGGGTTATAGGTTTCAAACAATCATCGGATAGAATGAAAATTATTTATACGCCCCTTCATGTTATTGCACTTGTCCTTTTAATAAGTCTGAATAGTGCTTGTTCTCTTGAAAATAAAAATCCGATAGAACAATTTTCCATCGCGATAACCGATGAATTGCGCCCCAAGGGTTTATTGCCTGAATGCATGGAGTTGAATAGTCAGGGAAAATTGATTTATCGCACCAGCCGTTTTAACACTGATGGCGTTTTATACCAAAAAAACTTTTTTATTGAGTTGAACAAAAAGCAAGCTGATTCAGTAAATTTTCTCCTTGAGTCAATAAACAACCTGAATCTAACCCAGATGAGCAAAAGAGACTCCGATACGGTAGTTTATAAAGTGAATATCGATTGGATGATTCAAGGCCAGAGGAGCAATCACATGTTAATTGGAAGCCAATTTGCACCTCCTTTAAACCAATTGATAGCTTATTGCCAAAAGCTACCTGAGATAAACCACCATTACAAGCTAAAAGAATCGCACTATTTTAATACCGATGAAATCTGCTCTGGCCTTATTCGGACCAAGTAATTATTTTGCAGTTGTTCAGAATTCATCCGATTTGCATAACCCAACCCATTCCTTTAAATTTGCCCGACAAAATAAATTAGCATGTTACAGATAGAGAATACATTAATTAGCCTCGATATTTTTGAAAAAAAGTTTGTTTGCAACCTGGGTGCCTGCAAAGGAGCTTGCTGCGCCGAAGGCGACTCCGGTGCACCTCTGGGAGCCGATGAATTAAGTATATTGGAACAAATATACCCGGAAGTTAAAAACTATATGACCCCAAAGGGTATTGATACGGTAGAGAAAATTGGAACCTGGACGGTTGATTTTGAAGGCGACAAAGTAACCCCGCTCAATGATACTCAGGAGTGCGCTTATACCTATTTTGGGGAAAAAGGAATTGTTTTATGTGCCATTGAAAAAGCATTTCTGGAAGGGAAAATAACCTTTCAAAAACCAATCTCCTGCCATTTATACCCCATACGAATAAAAAAACTCAGCGAATACGATGCGGTAAATTATGAATCGAACAAACTGTGCATGCCAGCCCGGATTCAAGGCGAAACCCTTGGGGTACCTTTATATAAATTTGTAAAAAACCCTCTCATCCGCAAATACGGTAAAGATTGGTATGATCAATTAGAAATAGCCGCCAACGAATTAAAGGATTATAAAAGAGAGGATTAACTACTTCTGAGTTCCGTATTTTCTGCTTATACCCACAGCCATTAAATTCACTATAATGCTTGCTGCGATTTTTAAGTACCTGCCAAATTTCCTTTTTCAATTATAAATTTGGTTATTTGTATTGTAGTAAATCAAGTGAATTTTCATCATGAAAGCAACCTTAGTTTCGTTTCTATTAATGGTTTTTTATGTGCTGACTTACGGTCAGTTGGAAACCAATATGGACCGCGAATTTATATACGAAGGGCGGCAATATGTACCCAACAGCCCTTGGTTCACCATTGGTTTTGGGCCGGGGTACAATTTCAACGAAAAAGGATTGGAGCCTCACTTTAATTTGGATGCCCATTTCAGGGTTTATAAAAAGCATTACCTGGCATTTGGGTTTTTAACTTCGCGCGATCAGTTTTTTGATAGCGACACCGGACTTTTTCTTCCTTTCTCGCGAAACCCTCATGGGATGAAAAGCACGCACCTAACTTATGGACTGCGTATCGAAAAATTGCATGCTAATTATTCCTTATTTGCCGGTCCATCAGCTAATTGGGGTTACGATTATTTATACACCGATAGCTTGGGAAGAGATTGGAGTCAAAAGTTTTTTGAACCCGGAATTTATCTGGCTTTGCAAGCAACCTGGAAATTTTATTTCGATATGGGTTTAGGTACCACCTTATGGGCCAGTTACAGCAAAAGTTATCCGGTTTTTGGATTGTCGGTTCACTGGTATCTTTCCACTGCATTTAAGCGGCAAGTCATAAATTTATGAACAACTTTACCCGGTAATGAGTTTACTTATTAA
>DYQV01000252.1 GCA_020719105.1 Rikenella microfusus | reverse complement strand
TTAAGATGAACTCAATATTGAAAGGTCTTTTGCATCACGTTGCTTTCTCAATTTCCAGCAACCGGTTGTATATTTCCAGCGAAACCCAAGCATCGGTAGCGGCATATTTAATTTGAGCCTCAGTAAGTGGCTCAGCTTCCCAGTTCGAGGTTTGCTGGGCTTTTGAGATACGGAATCCCAACAATAGACCCGAAAGTTTTTTTAATCCAAAATTCTCAATTTCAAATTCTTTCACCTTCTCCTGAATCTCAACAAACCCGTTCGATTTGAAATTTTGAATGGCTTTCAGCGCTTTAATGTCGTCGTTAATGGCTACTCCTACTTTAATAATCTTAGGATTTGAAAGAATTTCTATCAATTGGGTAGGTAAACCCATTTTGTTCAAACGGAAAATAAACGCTTTTTTTTGTGTGGCCAACTGCAAAAGAGCCACTTTGTTTTTATCACCTTTGGCAAAGGTAGGTTTGGTCTCGGTATCAAAACCCAAAACTTTTTGCTTTGCTAGATAAGGAAGTATTCTTTTTATATCATGGGCAAAATCAATAACTACTATTTCACCTTCAAAACCCTGAACCTGAAGCTCGTTCAACTCCTCTTTTGAAATTGATTTATTCATCAGCATCCTCCTCTGTTTCAGTTTCCATTCCAAAATCGGACCATTGGCGCTTTTCCCTTTTATCCGGATCAAAGTCGTTGGCTGAAAGGGCATCTGTTTCTCTCAAAATGGCACCACCATAAAGCAAGCTATGCAATACTCTTGTAATATTCACCAACCGTTGACCCCAAAACTCTTTGAAATTATTTTTACATTCCCAAATAGCATCATTCATAATCTCTGGAGTGCCCATATTGTAAAGCGCCAAATAGTCTTTTAAGTCCTGATAAATGTCAGCAAATCCTTCCGATAAACTAGTCATTTGCTGGTCGTCGTTCAAAGAATCGAGTACTTCGGTATAAGAATCAACGCCATTTAATTTTTGTGCTACGGCATGCTGCACTTCTTCCCATTCTTCTTGAGTAACCGATTTATCAATCATTTCAGGCATTTGAACTTCTGTCTCAGGAAGAATGATGGCTTTAAGATAAATAAGGGGTAACAGCCGGTGGCATTTATCAACAAAATCGCGTTGCGAGAGCAATGAAAGCTTGTCGAGCATGTTGCAATATTGAGTTGCTAACACATTAAACCCCAATACATTTTCGGAATAAACTATCGATTCTAACTCGTGTTCCATAAACTATTAATAATGCGCAAAAGTAGTGAACAATTGGTAATTATCAATTAACAATGTGCAATTAACAAATCCATCAAGTATAAATGTATTCATGTGACCATTTGTTCATGTGACCATGTGCTCATTAGCTCATTAGCTCATGTGACAAGGAAACCATGTAATCAAGCGGAAATGAACCAATGAGCTAAAAAACAAATGAATTAATGAGCCAAGGAACCAATCAACCAATCAACCAATGAGCTAATGGGTTTTCCAAACCAGCATCATTTGGTCGTTCCGTTCCATTTTACCGTTATCGAGCAGCCATTGGATTACACTAATGACTTTTTCGGGAGGTTGCTTTATGGCATCAATAAGTTGTTCAGTGGTCATGGGGGTTTGCAACTTTTGTTTCAACTGCTCTAAGATTTGGTCGAATTCAAGTTTGCTCAAATCGAGCTTATTCCGTTCAGTACAAACATCACAAACACCACAACGTTCGGCTTCGGTGTCACCAAAATAAAAAAGAAGTTGCTGGCTCCGGCATTTTTTATGCGTAGCATAAGCAACTACCGATTCAATGTTTTGGCTATAGATACGCTTCCTGCTGATGTATTTATCAGTAGTAAACGCAATCGATTTGGTATCGAGCCGTTCTTCAGTATAAAATATTTGTGGTACTTTCTTTCTTGGAATGTATGTAATAATTTTGTCGCGGCCCAGCTTGATTAAATAACCGGTAATTACATCACGGGTTGTGCTGGCCCGCTTTGCTAATTCATCTTCATCAATGGGACGATATTCAGTAAACATTCCTGTATAGGAACGAAGCAATAATTTAATGAATTTGTCTTCCGCCACATTGGCTACCTGATAGCGATACAAATCGTCGCGGGTAACCAGGAAAATCAAACGTGATGGATTGTCCACTTCTTCGCTTAACTCAAGAAATCCACTTTGCTGAAGTAATTTTAGGCTGCTATAAACCAGCATGATATTGAACCGGTAGTTTTTCACAAAATCAGACATGTTAAAATCGAAACCCATTCCTTTTCCTCCACCTATGGGTATTTGGAAAAAATTACCCAAGGCTTCATACACCCGTTTGATATCTTCAATGGGCGGAAAGGTAGCTTCAATGCGTTGCTCCAATTTGCGCTTATCGCCCGGATGAAAAAGCAGGATAGCAAAGGCTTGCTTTTCGTCACGTCCACCGCGTCCCGCTTCCTGAAAATAGGCTTCCAGATTATCGGGTAAATCCATGTGAACCACAAAGCGCACATCGGCTTTATCGATGCCCATTCCAAAGGCATTGGTAGAGACAATAATCCGGGTTTTGCCTTTTTTCCAATTGTTTTGCCTAAAATCGCGTTCGGCATTGGTTAATCCGGCGTGATAAAAATCGGCGCTTATCTGGTTTTTGAGCAACAAACCGGCTATTTCCTGAGTATGCTGACGATTGCGGACATAAACAATTCCTGTACCTTTTAAATGGGTAACAATCTTTAATAAGTATTTCTCTTTGTCTTCGGTAATGCGTACCAAATAAACCAGGTTTTTTCGCTCAAAGCTTTTAATAAATACATTCTTCTCCTTAAAGCCTAGTTTTTCCTGAATATCATTAACAACATCAGGAGTAGCTGTTGCAGTTACTGCCAACACCGGAACATCGGGTATTAATTCCCTCACTTTAACAATTTCAAGGTACGATGGACGGAAATCGTATCCCCATTGTGAAATGCAATGCGATTCATCAATAGCCAACAGATTTACATTCATCTGTTTTACCCGTGTGCGGAATATTTCGGTAGCCAGCCTTTCCGGCGAACAGTAAAGGAATTTCAGGTCTTTATCGTGTACACAGTTTTCCAACGCCACATCAATCTCATGGCGGGTCATACCGGAATAAATAGCCACTGCTTTAATCCCTCTGGCTTTTATGTTTTCCACCTGATCTTTCATTAAGGCAATCAAAGGCGTAACCACAATACATATTCCCTCTTTCGCCAAAGCCGGCACCTGAAAGGTAATGGATTTACCTCCGCCGGTAGGCATCAACGCCAAAGTATCCTTTCCTTCGCCCACACTGGTAATAATGTCGTGCTGAAGCTCGCGGAACTTGGTGTATCCCCAATATTGGGTCAATATTTTTTGATAGACGTCCAAAGGAATATATTGTTTGATACAAAAGTATAAAGATTTTGGCAGAAGAATGCCTCATTCCATCAATAACCTTTTAAATCCAAGGCATCGCAATTTTTCAACGGCACTTCCTTACCCATTTTCTTTTGGATAATTTTAAAATGGTGTTGATCTTCGATGGTAACAAAAGAAATGGCTAGTCCCGCTGATTCGGCACGGCCGGTGCGCCCAATCCGGTGGATATAATCTTTGGGTGAGCGGGGCAATTCGTAGTTGATAACACAAGGCAAAAACTGAATGTCAATCCCCCGGGCAATTAAGTCCGTAGCCACCAAAACACGAACCTCGCCCGATTTGAATTTGCGCAACGCCTCGGTTCGTCCACCTTGACTCTTTTTGCTGTGTATCGATAGGGCATCGATGCCATTGCGGCGGAGTTTTTCAGCTACTAAATCGGCTTGATAGACAGAGGAAGTAAAAACTAACACTTGATCCAAATTTTGTTGCTTTATTAAATACCGCAGTAGCGGCCCTTTTTTCTCCTCTTCCACAAAATAGGCTTGTTGCGAAATCAAATCAATGAAATTACCTTCGGGAACTAACTTGATAACCAACGGATCATGCAAAACCAATTGGGTAATCAGGTTCACATCATCATTCAATGTAGCAGAAAACAGAAGGTTTTGACGTTTTTGCGGCAACAAAGCAAAAATACGGTTCATTTCCTCTTTAAAACCCAGATTGAGCATTTTATCGGCTTCGTCCAACACCAACGTCTCAATAGTTGAAAGGCGCACGGCATTTGCTTCCACCAATTCCAGCAATCGTCCGGGGGTAGCCACCAAAATACGGGTCCCTTGCAACGACATCATTTGAGGATTAATGGAAACACCACCAAATACAGCTAATGTTTTTATGGAATCGGGCAATTCCGATAAAAACTGTTCAAACACCTCCCTAACTTGAATGGCCAGTTCCCGCGTTGGAACCAATACCAAAATATTAATATGCCTGTTTTTTAATGCAATAGCTTTTGGAATATTCATTAAAATAGGCAATACATAACCCGCTGTTTTGCCGGACCCGGTTGGTGCAATGCCTAACACATCCCTTCCGTCTAAAATAGCCGGTATAGCCTCTTTTTGAATGGGATAAGGCGTTACATATTTTTGATTGGCTAACGCCTTTAATATATTGGG
>DYQV01000251.1 GCA_020719105.1 Rikenella microfusus | reverse complement strand
ATTCAACTCACAATTAGTCTAAAAAGAAGTATATTGTAATCCGGTCAATTCTTAGCCCGCTTTATTCATACCTGAGCACAGCGAAAGGTGTGAATGTGCGATGGGCATTGGGTTGCAAAGCGGAAAACCCCGATTTAGCTACACCCAAAATTGGGAGTTTTTATTTTCCCAATATTGAGGTGTAGCTTAATCGTCAGGATTATTAATGAATAATCCGGGTTAGTTTACTTGAAGGTATTTTTGAATATCTGATTAATACCCAAATTGAGCGATTTGAAAAAGCAAATCACTCAATAAAATAAAAGTGTAATTTTAAAACTTATTGTACTAACACTTCAAAACATACACGTATGAAATTGCTTCCGCTTTTAACTAAATTCAAAACCACGAAAAGTTATCTGTTTTTCATTGGAATTGCAGCTACTATATGGTTTTTAATCCGGGTAATTCCCAAGCCTAGCCGCGCCAGTTACCCCTGCATGCAGGCAGCCGCTCCCATTATGTCGTCGTTGGTTATTTATTTGCTGGCCATAAGTGCTTCCATGTTTTCGTTCAAAAAGTTTAAAGAATCATTGGTAACTTCCCGATATTTAGTGGGTATGTTCTTCTTGTTTTTGGGTATCTTTTCTTTTTCAGTATTATTCTTAAATAACAGCAAGGAAACAATTGCTATAGCTTTGAACCCCACCGATGATACCTTTCCTATTGCATCAAATACTCCAATTGGCGAAGCCAAAGGGCTATTCCCGGGAAGAGTGGTTTGGGTGCAAGATGAGGGTGCAACCAACGAAAATTATGTGCCTTTAAAAAACAGTACTAATTACTGGTACAGTAACACCAATGCAAATGAGGGTGTAATAAAAGAAATGCTTTCCACTGCATTAGTAAATTATTCAGGTACAACAAATATTAATGACGCCTGGGATGCTATTTTTAAAAGTTATAACAATTCCCATGGTCGTGGAAATGTTGGTTATACAGCGGGTGAAAAAGTTGCATTTAAAATTAATTTAACCAACCAAAGCTGCAGCAGTGCTGAAAGGCCTCAAAGAATGGATGTTGCTCCCCAATTATTAAATGCCATTTTAGATGAGCTGGTTAATGTAGTTGGAGTTGCTCAAGCAGATATTGTTATGGGTGACCCTTACCGGGAATTTCGAAAAGAATATCGTGATTTAGTAAAAAGCAAGTTTCCGAATGTATATTATGTTGATGGTGCCGGTTCAACTACAAATGGAATCCATCAGACCAAACCCTCTGCTGACGCAGTTTTAAAATTCAGCAATAAAGCCATTGAATCAACCTTGCCCCAACAATATTTGGATGCAACTTACGTAATAAATATTCCTTGCCTTAAAACACATAATGATGGAGGAATTACCTTAATTGCTAAAAACCATCAAGGATCATTTCTTGAATCGGGTGATGATCCAAAAGGACAATATGCGATTAAAATGCATGCATACCTTCCAACCCAAAGCCGAGGCGAAGGCAATTATAGGCATACGGTTGATTATTTGGGTCACGAACAGACAGGCGGTAAAGCATTAATTTATATAATTGATGGAATTTGGGGAGGTGAAAGTTGGGAAGGATGGATTACCAAATTCCAATCAGAACCCTTTAATAATGATTACCCAAACTCCCTCTTTGTTGGTCAAGATCCCGTAGCATTGGAATCAGTGGGTTTTGATATTCTTTTTGAAGAAAATATTCAGGATGTAGCTAAAAAAGACTATCCTATTAATTTAAAAGTTGAAATAGCCGATTACCTAAAACAATGTGCCAGCAGCACTTATTGGCCAGTAGGAATACAATATGATCCAGAAGGTGATGGCACTCCAATTGAAAGTTTGGGCGTTTTTGAACATTGGAATAATGCTACCGACAGAAAATATTCAAGAAATTTGGGTACCGGGCAAGGGATTGAATTAAACTACTATAAAGCACCTTTTACCGGCATTGCATTAAACACACAAAGCGATATTTCCCTTGCTTCACCCAATCCATTTTCTGAATTTGTTGAATTTAAAAAACCGGCAGATTACTCCACTAATTCAGAGTGCGCTATTTATAACACTGAAGGCAGATTAATAAAAACCATGAATTTTTTAGGATCCGACGTAATTGTTTGGAATGGAAACAATTCAGTAAATACAGTAGTTGCAGACGGAATATACATTTATAAAATATATGATAAAACAACAAATGCGTTATTTACAGGTAAAATAATACTTCAACGATAGATGAGAAAATATTTTAAAAATCCAAGGTTGAATAACAGAACTCTGTATTTGATTGGAATCGTTTTAATTTCATTATGGGTCGGATTTTCCTGTAAAGAAGAGGAATCTGATATAGCAATTGAAGAACCGTTTGAAGTAATTAATGCTTTTATTATTGACAACCAAGGAACAAAACTTTTAGCCACCAATAAAGGTCTTTATACTCTTAACACAAGCACAGGCAAATACAATAAATTGGATAGCGGTATTGAACCTGCACCCATCAACGATTTATCTATTTTTCAAAATGAAACATCCGATGATTTATGGTTGGCCTCGTATGCAGGTGCCTTAAACTTTACCAATCAAACTTTGCTTACTTCATCAAATAGCGGCTTGCATAACACCATGGTAAATCACCTTAATTTTGACAACCAAGCCAAAAGCTATTTTGCTACACCCAGTGGCATATCCATTTTAACTGATGAGGAATGGATTCATAACATTGGTTTGGATAGCCTTTATTTTAAGTTTGACATTACTGATATGGCTACTGCCACCAATGGATATACCTATGCCACTACCAATGGTGGCGGTGTGGAACGGTTTAAGGCCGGTTTGGATGGGATAAGTGGTGCTACCGTTTTTGATACCGATTGGACCAAACTTAAATCGAACAATGTGTTAACTGTATTTATTGACGATACGGTTCAGGCTTATGGAACAGATAATGGTGTAGCCATGCATTTCAGTGAATTTACGAAATGGGATTGGGAAAATTATACTGAAGTGGATGGATTGATAAATGATACGGTACTTTCTATTATAAAAGACCATTCCGGAATTTGGTGGTTTGGTACATCCCGAGGATTAAGTAGGTTTGACGGTACTGAATGGAAAAATTATTCAAAAGCAACCCAGGAAATGGTAAGCAATACTATTAAATTTTTAGCACTCGACGTAGATGGGACTTTATGGTTCGCATCTGATGCAGGATTAAGTCAATTAGTTAACAATCAATGGATAAACTATCCTAAAACTAAATAAATTATGAAAAAACTTCTTACAACCTTGTTTGTCCTCGTTTTATTTAATAACCTGATAATTAGTCAGACAAAGTACGACACCTTAGTTAATTATATAACAAAAACACCCGTAGCTATTGATGGCCAAGCTACTGAAGAATGTTGGAACAATGTCGAATGGCATGCCATTAATCAAGTATGGATGCCTTTTGGAGCCACCATGAAAACCGGTGATTTTGAAGGCAAATTCAAATTGGCATGGGATGAATTGTACTTCTATTTATTGGTGGAAGTGGTGGATGATTCGCTGAGCGACGACCATTCAAATCCAACCGATAGTTGGTGGGATGATGACTGTTTAGAGGTATTTATCGATGAAAACCGTTCCATGGGGAATCATGAATGTTCTAACAATGCATTTGCCTATCATGTGAGCCAGTTTTATGATGCCATTGATTTAAGCCCTACCTGCGGTGGCATTAATTATAAAAACCATGTGTCGGTAAAAATGGAAAAAATCGCTTCCCATACTTATTTGTGGGAAATGGCCTTTAAAATATACAATGCTTCCTACAATAACAGCACTCCGGAAAACAGCCGGGTTACTTTAACCGCCAATAAATTAATGGGTCTTACCGTTGCCTATTGTGATAATGATGAAACAACAGGTCGCGAAAATTTTATCGGCTCCATGAAAATGACCGCCGCCACCAACAATGAAATGTATAAAAACGCTGATTATTTTGGTCCAATGCGACTCATTGATCCTGATTATGTGGGAATTGAAGTGAACCAAAATTCAAACCTAATTGATATAAATGTATATCCGGTTCCAACAAACAATCTATTAACGGTGGAAACAAATACACCAAATCAAACGGTAACATCGGTTTCAATTTATACCACCACCGGACAATTAATTGAACAAACAACTTTTGTTGGAAATTCAAAAACCATTGATTTGAGTAGGGTTAATACTGGTATGTATTTATTGCGCGTTAATGGGAATAATGGTACCTTTTCAAAAATAATTTTTAAGGAATGATTTTAAAGATAGTAGGACGAAATATCGTTAAAGGATTTTTTTCGGAACATAGTAATACAATTTCACCAAAAGTAAAGAGGTATATACAATTTCCAGTGTGCTCTTAAAATAAGGACAAAAATCCTATTTTCCAGATCAGTTTTCTATTGGATAAATTCCTTAATCTATCCTTTTTTGCTTTATCAGCTTAAAATTTTATGTTTTGATAATTGATTCCTATTTTTACTTACTATATGTAGTAAAAAAGGATGAAATATTTATATT
>DYQV01000250.1 GCA_020719105.1 Rikenella microfusus | reverse complement strand
TTAGTTAAGCCGCTGATAGTTAAAAAGTCACACCTTCACTTGCTGAATCAAGGATTTAATTGATTAAAACAAATCCTTGAATTTGTTCTCAGAATATTTCAACACCTGTTGTTTTCTTTTTAAGGCAATTTTGCCTGAATACATGATGAAGTACATCGCTGGAATTAAAAGCAATGTTAAAAAGGTTGCAATGGTAAGGCCAAAAATAATGGTCCAGCCCAAAGGTCCAAAGAATGCTACGTTATCGCCACCAAAATGGATGTGGGGTTCAAAGCTGGTTAGCAATCCTACAAAGTCGATATTAAATCCTATAGCCAAAGGAATAAGCCCCAAAATAGTGGCGGTGGCAGTTAAAATTACCGGGGTAATCCGGGCCTTACCAGCCTGAATAATAGCCTTACGGGGTTTGTATCCTTTTTCAATCAGCACATCGGTAAATTCAACCAACAGAATTCCGTTCCTCACCACAATACCTGCCAATGCCACCACTCCCATCCCTGTCATGATAATTGAAATAGACATTCCGGTGAATACAAATCCCAGAAACACTCCAATTAAACTGAATAGAACTTCGGAAATAATGATTACCGGTTTTGAAAGCGAGTTGAATTGAGTGATAAGGATAAACAAGATTAAGCATAGTGACAATAGCATTGCTTTGCCCAGGAAATCGGAGGTTTCTTTTTGGTCTTCCTGTTCGCCGGTAATTCGGATATCAACCCCATCTTCTCTTTCAAATTTCGGAAGGCTTCGGGTAACTGCTGCAACCACTTCATTTGCAGTATATCCGGTAAGTACATTTGAATTCACAGTTATTACCCGGGTTAAATTCAACCGCGAAATGCTACCCACCGAATTCTGGAACTTTATTTTTGCCACGGCCGATAAAGGGATGGCCCGCAAAATTCCAGTGTTCATATCGCGATAGGTAATGTAGAGGTTGATTAACTGGTCCAAATCTTCTCGTTGTTCTTTTTCAAAACGCAGTTGAATAGGATATTGATCTTCACCTTCACGGTATTTGGAAGCTTCTTTGCCATAAACCGCAGAGCGTATTTCAGAACCCACCTGCCCTGTAGAAATACCCTGTAGGTTAGCCCTAACGCGGTTAATATCAACAACTACTTCGGGTTTTGTACTCTCAAAATCGGTTTTGAATTTATCGGAGCCCGGAATTTTCAATGAGTCAAGGTATAGGATTAACTTTTCGGAAGTTGCCATAAGCTTATCCAAATCATCGCAGCTTATTTCAATGTTCACCGGCTTCCCGGTTGGAGGTCCCATGGCTTCTTTGTCAACATTTATCTCAGCACCTGGAATGTCGTTAACAGCCATACGGAATTTTTCCATATAGTCGTTTGTGTTTTCTCCTTTGCGTTTGGCAAACTCCACAAAATTGACTGCCACCTTGGCTTTGTGTGAGGTTATTGTTCCCCCATCAAACGGATTGTCCGATGCGCCCAATGCCACATTCGAAATCACAGATTCAACAATCGGATTGTCCTTACCTAAAACAGACATAATGCGCTTTTCAACTATCTTAGATACAGAATCGGTAACGGTAATATCGGTGCCAACGGGTAATTTAATATAGGTGTAAATGGAACTTGGCTGTCCATCGGGGAAGAAAACCACCTTTGGACTATAAATGCCTGTAATTATTATGGTAACTACAAATAAGGCTACAACTCCCCATAATAGTGCTTGTGGGCGGCGTTTCTGTAATATCCAGCCCACCAGTTTTTCGTAATTATCGAGCATGCCCGGTATAATTACTTTTTGGAATCGATGCAGTACCTTATACATAAACAGATTATGCATTAAATACATAATAGCAAACAATGCAGATAAATTACCCAAAAACGGTTTCCCTGCCCAGTGCATCAGAATTCCAAAAATTACGAACCCCCCGGTTACCCGAACCAATGTTTTATGCGATGTTGCCTTAATATCTTCCTTATCGCGTTTCATAAACTGAACAGCAAATACCGGGTTAATTATATACGCTACTATTAACGATGCAAAGAGGGTAATAATTAGTGTTGCGGGTATATAATACATGAATTCGCCTACTACACCGGGCCAAAATAACAAAGGAAAGAATGGGGCCAACGTGGTTAAAGTACCTGCTAAAATGGGTACAAATACTTCGCCCGCGGCAAATTTGGCTGCCGTAACAATGTCCAATTTACCTTTCATAAATATGCGGTGGGTATTTTCAATTACCACAATGGCATCGTCGACCACAATACCCAAGGCGAAAATGAACGAGAACATTACCAGCATATTCATGGTAAAGCCAAACCAAGGCAATATAATATAGGCTAAAAACATGGATAATGGAACCGACATTCCAACAAAAAAGGCATTGGTAACACCCATGAAAAACATGAGCACCATTACAACTAATAAAAAGCCTATAATGATGGTGTTATTCAAATCCATTAAGGTGGTGCGGGTGTGCTTGCTTTGATCGCCCGAAATGGTAATATCCAAGTCTTTTGGGAATTTTGATACTTTTAAATCATTTAAAACAACTTTAATTTTATCGGATGCATCCAACAGGTTTTTCCCGCTCTTTTTAACTACATTGAGTGTCAGCACATTGTTTCCATCAAAGCGGGCATAACTTTCCCGCTCTTTAAAACCCATTTTTACTTCAGCAACATCTTTTAAGTAAACCAAACCACCGCCCGATGAGCCTATTACCAAATTACGGATGGTTTCAATATCTTTGAATTCCCCTTCAACACGTATATTGCGTCTCATTCCCATAATATTGATGGTCCCTCCCGAAATGGTCATGTTTTCATATTTTACCGATCGCTCTATATCGGAGAAAGTAAGGTGGTAACTATTCATTTTGTACATGTCAAGGTTTACCTGAACCTCTTTATCTAATGCACCTACTATATCTACGCGGGTAATCTCCGAAAGGCTTTCAATTTTATCCTGAAGTTCATCGGCATATATTTTTATTTGGTCCAATGGGTAATTCCCCGATAGGTTAATGAACATAATAGGAATCTCCGATAAATCAATATCCATTACATTTGGATCGGCAAGCAAATCGGTAGGCAAATCATTTTTGGTTTTATCAACCGCATCTTTTACTTTTTGTTTGGCATCCTCAACCACCACATCGGTCTGGAACTCAATAATGATGGATGAAACGTCCTGAATGGAGTTGCTGCTGATTTTTTTAACTCCGTTGATTGATTTCATGTTTTTTTCAAGTGGACGGGTCACCAGGTTTTCGATATCCTGGGGTGAAGTACCGGGGTAAATGGTATTGACAATTATAGTAGGAATTACAATTTCAGGAAACTGTTCCTTGGAAATGCTGTTATAGCTGATGAGCCCAAAAACAGTCAATATCAAAATCAAAACAAAAATGCTTGTTTTGTTGTCGATGGACCAACTGGTTGGTTTAAACTCTTTAAAACTTTTCTCTTCCATTATTCCGATTTTTAATAATTAATAGCTGATAACAGCACCGTTGGTAATGGCAAGATACCCTGATGTAATTAGCTTATCGCCTGCTTTCAATCCAGACAATACTTCAATCATTCCTTTGTAGTTTTGACCTTGCTCAATATAAGTTTTCCGTGCAACCGATTTATCTTGGAGGTTTTCCGAAACATACACATAATTTCCAATGGCATCGGTTTGAATCAGGTTAACCGGGATTATCACTACATTTTCTGCCTTATAATCGTTTATTTTTAGTACTGCCAGCATGTTTACCTTATAACCATCACTTGGGCTGTTTAAGCGCACTTCAATTTTAAACGAACGGTTAACGGGGCTAATGAATTTGCTGGCATTGGTAACAATGGCTAAAACTTCTTTATTTAAATCGGGGAAATAAACCATAACCGAATCACCGGTTTTAACCCTTGTGCTATAAGCCTCGGCTACTTCGGCCACAATTTTAATCGATGAAAAGTTAACTACCGTAGCCACCGGGAAACCTGGTGATACCGTTTGACCAACCTTTAAAGGTAAATCCTCAATGGTACCATTTATTGGCGATGTAATGCGGGTATCGGCCAACTGTTTTTCAAGTGCGGCAATACTGCTTTCCATGGCTTCTTTCTGGGTTTTTGCTTGCAAGTACTGAACTTCGGATCCAATTTTTTGGTCCCAAAGGGTTTTTTGTTTTTCGTACATTTGGTTAACCAGTTCATACTGCGTTTTTAACTGATCCATGTTTTTTTGGAGCATTTCATTGTCAAGTGATGCAAGGGCTTCCCCTTTATTCACGGTCTGTCCCAGTTTCACATAAACATTGGTAACCGAGCCGCCCATTCCCTTTGGATAAACGCCCACATTTTCTTCGCCATCGAGTTTTCCATGCACTTCAACATAATGTTTGAATTGGGTGTTTTTTACTTCCTCCACTTTCACTAAAGTACCTTTTTCAACCACTGGGGTAGTATCGGTGAGTTTGCTTTCCAGTTCAATAATCTGGTTTTCAATTTTGGCAATAGCCTGTTTCTTTTTTATAATTTCTTTTTTTAAGGCATCATTGCCGGAACCACAGGAGGCCAAAAGAAATAC
>DYQV01000249.1 GCA_020719105.1 Rikenella microfusus | reverse complement strand
AATATTGAGGTGTAGCTTAATCGTCAGGATTATTAATGAATAATCCGGGTTAGTTAAAATTTTAATCTTGTGTAATTTTTACCGATGTCATACTTAGTGAACCCGCAACACAGGCATCATTAAAAAAGGAAAGGTTGTCATTTTTATCCTCTAGTGCCAAAATATAAAGCAAAGGAAGATAGTGATCTGGCGTGGGTACAGCTAATGGTGCGCCGGTTCCCAGTTTTTGATAGTCAATTAATGCCGGATGGTTTCTGGATAGAATGTGTTTTTTGAATGTTTCATTCATCTCAATGGCCCAATCGAAGCCATAACTGGGTTCATCCATTTTATCCCAGGCTATTTTTCCTTGGTTATGTACCATATTTCCACTCCCTATAATTAAAACCCCTTTGTTGCGAAGGGTTCGGAGCTCTTTGGCCAATTGATAAGGATAATTGGCGGGTTGCCTGAAGTCGATACTCAATTGAATTACAGGTATATTTGCTTGAGTATATATATGCCTTAACACGGTCCAACTGCCATGATCCAACCCCCAATCTTTGTCGAGCATCACATCCGTTGTATCAATGGTTTGTTTGGTAGTCTTTGCAAGCGCTGGACTTCCAGGTGCAGGGTATTGAACTTGAAACAATGCCACCGGAAATCCTCCAAAATCATGAATGGTTTTAGGAAATTCCATGGCAGTTACTTAAGTTCCATTGGTGAGCCAATGAGCCGAAATAACCAATATTGCCGAAGGCGCAGGGCATTCCTTACCCAATTCCATCCATTGCCGGCTGAATGGGTTCAATTCAATTCCATTCACGGGCAAACCATGTCCGATAAATAAAGCAGGCATTTTATTTTTCGTGTCATTTAAGCCTTTAGCAAACGATGACAATGGGTTTATAAGAGTCATAAGTGTTAAACTACTGATTGATTTTATGAATTTTATTCGTTCCAAGTCAAATAATACGTATATAATGTAATAAATAAAATTACAGTTTAGTGTAAAAAAAATCAATGGAATTTATCGCTGAATTGCTGTAAGGTGGTACACCCCAGCTTTTCTAAAATGGCATCTTCTGCACTCTGGTACAACACCTCTATGTGCTCATTAATTTGCTGAGCAATAGGACAGTGGGCATTCGAATGATTCTTAACATTTCCCAATACCGGTCTTTCATATACCGATTTATAAACATCGGATAAAAATATTTTTGATGCCGGTTTTGCCAAGGCACTTCCCCCGTTTTTACCCTCTTTGCTTTCTACCAATCCAGCCTTGCGTAAATGAGAAATTTCTTTTCGAACCAATACCGGGTTTATATCAATGCTTCCTGCAATAAACTCAGACGAGACCCATACCATACCAACCATTTCTCCTTTTCCTACATTGGCAAGAATGGTTAAAATATGAATGTTTATGGCGAATCGTCCGTGGCTCATACTGTAATTAAATATATTACAGTATAAAAATAGCGGTAAAATTTGATTTTGCAAATTATCTGTGAAATATTTCAATAAATGAATAAAAAAAAATTATTCAAAATGCAATCAAAACTACCTATTCACCTGTTAATAAATGGTTTGTTTGATAATTTGTAAGTTTAAACGGGTGCTTTTGCATAGTAATGGATAATTCAATTATCTTTAACCCTATAATTTAGGATTATGGACCATTACAATTCTTACAGCTTTTCAGAAATTATCCCAGCGGTTGTTTCCAAATATGCCATGAATAATGCCATTGGATTTATTGATGAGCCCTCAATTACTTACGCCCAAATGGGAACGCAGATTGAAGCTGCCATGGCAATGTTCGAATCCATGGAAATCAATCCAGGGGATAGGGTGGTTGTTTTTAGCCAGAATATGCCAAACTGGGTAATTATTTATTTTGCCCTTCAGCGAATGGGTGTGGTGGCTGTTCCGGTATTGCCCGATTTTAATGCTCATGAACTTCAAAACGTATTGCAACATTCTGAAGCAAAATGCATGTTTGTTTCCGAAAGTCTGGAATATAAATTGGCGGAAGTTAAAAGTGAATTCCTTGAGATTATTGTGCGGCTTGACAATTTCAGCATTCTTAACGGAAACTTACAGGAACCTGTTTTTGCTGAAAACCGGCAACCACAAAAAACTTATTCCCCAAATGAAAATGAATTGGCCATTCTGCTTTATACATCGGGTACAACGGGTGATTCGAAAGGAGTAATGCTTTCGCAAAAGAATGTGCTTTTTAATGCCTATCAATCTGGCAAAGTCCAAACCATTACTGAACAAGACCGATTTTTATCCGTTTTGCCTTTATCGCATACCTACGAAAATACCATTGGGTTGATTCTCCCCATCATGCACGGTGCCAGTATTTCTTATTTACGGAAACCTCCTACGGCCAGTGTATTGGTTCCAGCTATGCAAAAGTTGAAGCCTACTTTTATGTTAACGGTTCCCATGATTATTGAAAAAGTTTACCGGAACAGCATTCTGCCTAAAATTCAAGCAAAAAAGATCACTAACTTTCTGCATCAATACAAACCAACCCGCAAACTTATTTATTTTCTTGCCGGAAAAAAACTATACCAGACTTTTGGTGGCAATCTAAAGTTTTTCGGAATTGGGGGTGCCAAGTTAGACAGAACAGTGGAGCAATTCCTCCGTGATGCAAAATTCCCGTATGCCATTGGATATGGACTGACGGAAACAGCACCTTTACTGGCAGGTTCCAATCCTAAGGAAACAAAACTTCAGGCTATAGGACCCAAAGTAACGGATTGTGAATTAATCATTCATAATCCGGATCCTCATACCGGTGAAGGCGAAATTTGGGCAAAAGGGGACAATGTAATGCTGGGCTATTATAAAAACGAAGCCAAAACCCGTGAAGTTATGACCGAAGATGGTTGGTTCAAGACGGGTGATTTGGGAGTTTATGACCAACAAGGGTGGTTGAGCCATAAAGGCCGGTTAAAAAACATGATTGTGGGTGCCAATGGTGAGAACATTTACCCCGAAGAGATTGAATCGGTGATTAACAATTTCCCCTACGTGATTGAATCGATAGTGGTAGAACAAAAAGGTAAACTGGTGGCCATGGTGCACTTTAACCGCGAAGAGCTGGAACATAAGATAAAAAATGTTACGTCAGAATTGGCCCACCGAATGGATGAAAAATTGGATGAAATTACACATAGGGTAGATGCTTCCATAGAGGAACTCTCTGAAGAACTCCATCAATATGTGAATTCGAGGGTGAATAAATACTCCAGAATCCAATTGCTGATTGTGCACCCGGTTCCATTTCAAAAAACCGCCACCAAAAAAATTAAGCGGTACTTATATTTTTGATGGTATTAAAATTTAACGTTTAAATAAATCCATTCGATCTTCCGGTCCAGTTGCAGAGTTTGTAAAGGATTCGGGCACCTACATTGCCGTCCCATTCATTGCCGAGGCCTCCCACTTCGCATAAATCGAAACCAATGATTTTGCGTCCGCTTTCCACCAATAGCCGGATTAAATATAGTGATTCATTGAATTCCAATCCACCCGGTACCGGGGTTCCGGTATTGGGGCAAAGTTGCGGATTCAGTCCATCGATATCGAAACTGATGTAAACATTTTGAGGCAGTGTATCAATAATCTCCAAACATTGCTGATGCCAGGTTTTGCCTTGGTAATGGTTAGCCTTTAGCTCATGATCATTAAAAACTTTTACCTGGTTTTGGTTGGCAAATTCCACTTCCTGATCGCAAAAATCGCGGATACCCACCTGAACTAATTTATCAATGTAATTCAATCGGATGGCATTGTTGAAAATGGACGCATGGGAAAAGCTGAATTCTTCGTAATGGTGCCGTAAATCCATGTGAGCATCTATTTGAAGCACTCCAAAAGTATTGAAAGTGTCTTTTATGGCTCTCAATAGTCCTAGCGGAACACTGTGCTCGCCACCCACCACGGCAGCAATTTTTCCTTGGTCCAATATATCTTTCGAGGCTTGGTAAACTTCCCAATTCAATTGTTCGTGTTTTTTGTTAATTGTTTTTAAAAGTTGAGCAATCTCAGCATTTTGATGAATAGTACCTCCTTCTTCCAAAAAAGCAATGTATTTTTTTGATAAGGGTCGCAATTGTTCGTTTAATAATTTCCATTCAGGTTTGGGTGGGCGCAAGTAAATACCTAATTTCCAGGCATTTTCAATTTCAGGGTCAAACAAATCGAGTTGCATCGAGGCTTGTAAAATATTTTCAGGACCGCTGGAAGTTCCATCGGAATAGGAAACGGTTACATCCCAGGGTACGGATATTATCACAATTTTTGCTTCTTCTTCTGTAAAAGGCAGGCCTATGAAATGACCGTTGTTCAGTCCAATGGCGTTGGTATCAAAAGTTTCTTCCATGTAAAAATAATTATGTGGCTAAAATACCTGAAAAACCCGGATTCATACATAATCCAAATTAGAATTAAAATTAAAATTAAACAATTCACTAAAAAATTTAACACTAATATATAATAATAAAGGGTTCTATAACGTTTTGTGTGGGTAAATAAAAAAGGCATATTGTCGAAAACTCAT
>DYQV01000248.1 GCA_020719105.1 Rikenella microfusus | reverse complement strand
TTGAAGAGGCGTTGGATGTGATAGAAGAATTGCAACCACGCAAAGCCTATTTAACACATATCAGTCACATGCAATATTCCTATCTGGAACTTGAAAATCATTTACCGGTTAATGTGCATGCAGCTTATGATGGGCTTATTCTTGAAGTTTGATTTGTAGTACTTTACAGGTGTTTTGGGTTACTTTAAAGCGGTCATCAATTCGGTAGCCCATAATCCAGGCAATTTCTTTACCACTTTCCAATATCCAGATTTTATCCTTAGTTAAGCGGTCGATCTTTAAATCGGTAAAAAAATCGCTAATCTTTTTAGGTTGCTTCATGCCTAATGGAAAAAAACGGTCACCCGGATTCCAATGTCGGATGGTTATTGGAAATTGAATCATTTCAGCATCCAAATTAGCTACAAAAACGCTATTAATAATCGTATAATTTTCAGCGGGTACAATTAAAGCATGAATTGAAAACGGAAGTTTTTTAAAATCATTTATCTCTTCAATAACGTATGAAGCGCAATGTGTTTTTATGGGTTCAATCAAAATGAAGTCGCGATCAACCAATAGCTGATGAGATTCAGAAAAGAATAGGCGTCCGGGTTCACTATCAGCCGCTTGTAATATATTTATTATTGAATCGGCACTAAATCCAAGTGGTGAAAGAAATTCAAAAAGCAATGTTTCACGGTACTCGATGGTTTGTAACTTTTTGATGTCAATCTTTTGTTGCTCTCCCTCCTTTTCTATTAATCCATTAAGAATTTCTTTTATTGTAATATTATATATTGTTGCTGCCCGATTAAAGTTTGAAATATTCCGGCTCATTACTTGCTCAAATGCCGGATTGATACTTTTAAGCGTTGGAATAATTTGTTGACGGATAATATTACGCATATAGATCAGCGAATCGTTACTGGAATCATTTCTATAATCCAATTTTTCAGATTTGGCAAATTCTTCAATTTCAATTCGTGTGGCAAATAATAACGGTCGTATAATTTTACCATTGTTTGGAGAAATGCCGGTAATTCCATTAATTCCTGTTCCTCGGGTCAGATTTAAAAATAAGGTTTCAATGGAATCGTTCAAATGGTGTCCGGTAGCTATTTTAGAATACTCATTTTCAGTGCAAAGCTTGTCAAACCAATGGTAGCGTAAATCACGGGCTGCCATCTCGATGGATATTTTGTTTGCTGCTGCATATTCTTTGGTCTGGAAAGTAATAAAATGGCCTTCAATTTGATATTTTTCAGACAATGCTTTAACAAATTGCTCATCTTGATTAGACTCTTTCTCCCGAAGCATGAAATTGCAATGGGCTATGGCAACTTTAAATTTTAATTGATGCAGCAGGTGCAACAATACCACAGAATCAGCTCCGCCACTAACGGCAATTAAAATGCGGTCGTTGGTTCCGCATAAGGTATTTTCCTGAATGTATTTTTTTACCCGATTTAACATGATGCAAATATAGCATTTACAAAAAAGCCCCAGAATAATTCTGAGGCTCCATTTACATTTTTAAAAGTATCTTATTGAATGATAAAATTTTGCTTTAAATTAATTTCATTCCCTGTTATTTGAACCACATAACTACCGGCTTTTAAGTTGGACATATCCATCGAAAGTATTTGACCTGTTTGAGCTTGCAAACTCAAAACCTGACTTCCCAAAACATTATAAAACGTCACCTGAATCAATTCATCATTGGTTTTAGGAATCTCAATGTTAAATTGCCCATTGTTCGGGTTAGGATATACATTAATTCCACCTGCTAAATCATTGGTAATGCAACCACCTTGCTTATTACAATCTTCTAACGAAAGGGCAAATCCTTGCCAAACCTCTTCTGGTAGGGTAAACCGGTTATTTTCAGCAGTCCAGGTAGTTAACGTAGCATTCGTTCCAGTAATAGTAAGTCCGGTAAATTGATCGTTTTTTGCATTGTTGTTCAAATCGGCTGTAACCAAACGCATATTAGCTGTAATGGCTTCATTGGCGCCATACCACCAAGTATCTGGTAATTCAAATCCTTTATTATCACGTTTAAATACAATGATGGAAGAACTGTTTTCATTGTTTTGGTATAAAGCGGCCAGATTATCATCAAAACCATTTTGGTCAAAGTCGCCAGCAATTACATTGCCTTTTAATTTTCCGGCGTCGAAGCCCGATTGTGCAAACCAGGTATAGGGCCAGTTAAATTTATTTTTGTCGGTTGTCCAAACAAATGCTTTGCAAAATCCATCAGAATAATCATACAGGGCCGCCATGTCGTCCTTAAAGCCATCGCAATCGAAGTCACCAGCAGCAAGCGTCCCCTGAATACGTGTGGCATCAAAATCTTTTCCAATCCACCAAGTTCCAGGCCAGCCAAATTGCGTTTTATCCGACATCCAGACATAAACCTTGGTGGCTTTCATTTCATAATTGTAAAATGCAGCAATATCATCCATAAAACCATCGTTATCAAAGTCGCCTGCAACCATGGTTTGATAAGTCTGATTGGCATCAAAATCGGCACCGTACCACCAGCGCTGAGGAGTGAATTGACCTTTGTTATTGAGCCACACCGTAACACTGGTTTTATCAACACCTATTTCATAAATTGAAGCAAGGTCGTCAATGAATCCATCGTTGTCAAAGTCACCTGCTACAATTTTCGCGTTGAGTGATTTTGCTCCAAGAAAATCGAATGAAAGCTGGCAATTAGCATCTTGCTCTTGCATTTTACCATTATCTAAAGTCCATAAGGTTAGTTTTGGAATTTCAGTAGCCGTATTAAAAGCGGCAATATCATCCGTCAATCCATCCTGATCAAAATCACCGGCTACCATATTACCCGTAACTCCATAATAATTGTTTTGCGAATAGGAATTGAATGATAAGGATGCTGCAGCTATAAAAAGGGCTTTTTTAAGTAGAGTGCTTTTCATTTTGTATGGTTTTTAATTGTTTGGTAAAAATAATAAATTATACTATTTAAAGACCATTTAAGACCAATAAATGTTTAAGAATAAACAAAAGTTGAAACAGGTTGTATTATTTACAAATTGTAACATGTGAGAGCTAAAACAACTAATTGTATAAAAAAGTGAATTGTATTTTGGTTAATTTATTATAGATTTGTGCCTTATTTGTTTGAATTGTAAGCAACATGTTTAACTTTTAAATTCATTTATTTTGGGAAAGACATTATTTGACAAGGTATGGGATGCCCATGTGGTAGAAGAGATACCCGGGGGACCACATGTTTTATATATTGATAAGCATTTGGTGCATGAAGTAACCAGTCCTGTTGCTTTTTTGGGATTGGACAATAGGGGAATTAGAACGTTCCGTCCGCAAAATACGGTAGCTACCCCTGATCATAATATCCCCACCATTAATCAGGATCAGCCTATTAAAGATAAGCTTTCTCGAATGCAGGTTGACAAATTAACCGAAAATACAACCCGTCATGGGATAACATTATACGGGTTAAATCATCCGTATCAGGGTGTGGTACATGTAATAGGGCCTGAATTGGGGATTACCCAACCCGGTATGACCATTGTTTGTGGTGATAGCCACACGGCAACTCATGGGGCTTTTGGCAGCGTAGCATTTGGAATAGGTACCAGTGAAGTGGAAATGGTTTTAGCTACACAATGTATCATGCAGCCTAAGCCTAAAAAAATGCTTATCAATGTAAGTGGCAAATTAGGTAAAGGGGTAACATCCAAAGATTTAATTTTGTTTATTATTTCAAAAATATCGGCCAGTGGAGGCACCGGCTATTTTATTGAATATGCTGGTGAAGCTTTTACCAGCTTGAGTATGGAAGGCCGCATGACAGTTTGCAATATGAGCATTGAATGTGGAGCACGCGGTGGATTAATTGCCCCTGATGAAACTACCTTTAATTATTTAAAAGGTAAAGAGTTTGCACCAAAAGGGGAAGAATGGAACAAAAAACTGGCATATTGGAAAACATTGTATTCCGATAAAGACGCTACTTTTGATAAGGTATTGACCTTTGATGCAGCCGATATTGAACCACAAATTACCTATGGAACCAATCCTGGAATGGGGATGGGTATTACGCAAAATGTTCCGGTACAGGACGATATCACCTATAAAAAAGCATTGGAATACATGAAAGTAGAAGCTGGAAAATCGATTTTGGAAACTCCAGTTGATTATGTATTTGTAGGTAGCTGTACCAATGGCCGAATTGAAGATTTGCGACAGTTTACCGAAGCTGTTAAAGGCAAAAAGAAAGCAGACCATGTTACTGTTTGGATTGTACCCGGTTCAAAGCAAGTAGAAAAACAAGCCATTGCCGAAGGGTTAGATAAAGTACTACAATCAGCCGGAATAGCATTACGTCAACCGGGATGCTCCGCATGTTTAGCAATGAATGACGATAAAGTACCTGAAGGTAAATTGGCCGTGGCCACTTCGAATCGAAATTTTGAAGGACGCCAGGGACCTGGTTCCCGAACCATGCTTGCCAGTCCGTTAACAGCTGCTGCTGTTGCCATAGAAGGTAAAATTGTAGATCCTAGAAACTTTGTATAATTATCAATTAA
>DYQV01000247.1 GCA_020719105.1 Rikenella microfusus | reverse complement strand
TGGGGCTGGGACCCGGTTCCTGAAAAAAACCAGTTTACCTGGAAAAAACCGGAGGCCCAAAAGAACAGACCCTTTGAACCTGAGGAGGAACTGTAATAATTATAAAGCTTATTTTAATCACTACAACATGCGATAATGTTTTTCATTGCTGGCTTTTGGGTGTAGCCACTAATGTCAATTATTTTACTAATTTGGCGGCAGCAAAAAAATTATCCATGCAAACAGTCAACACTACAAATATCAGTACTTTAAAGAGGACCAAACTTGAATTATTGAATCAAATTTTCGAATCCTGGTCGGGAAGTAAAGCACTTTCAATCAATAAACTCCCAGCATCGGGTTCCAAAAGAGAATATTATCGCATTATTGGGAACAACAAAATAGCCATTGGGGCAATTAATGAAGACTTTGCTGAAAACAATGCGTTTTTAGAATTTTCCAAACACTTTCTTTCTTTGGGTTTATCGGTTCCACAGATTTATTATATTGACTTAGATAACCACATTTATTTGTTAGAGGATTTAGGAGATACCACCTTGTTTAATTATTTGCTTGAACAACGGGTTGATAGTGATTTTCCCAAAGAGCTTTTAGAAACCTATAAACAAGTATTGACTGAGCTTCCAAAATTTCAAATTAATGCTTCAGCAAATTTCAATTATACCAACTGCCATCCCCGTTCCAGTTTCGACAGGCAGTCGATGTTGTGGGATTTGAGTTATTTTAAGTATTACTTTTTAAAATTGGCTGATATTCCTTTTAATGAACAGTTGCTTGAAGACGATTTCAATACGCTGATTGATTATTTACAGAGTGCCGATTGCAATTACTTTGTATATCGCGACTTTCAATCGAGGAACATCATGATTCAAAATAAACAATTGTATTTTATCGACTATCAGGGTGGACGAAAAGGAGCTTTACAATACGATGTAGCTTCATTGCTCTATGATGCTAAAGCCGATATTCCACAATCCATTAGAGAGGATTTGTTGGAATATTATATGGAACAAGTTAAAACCTACCAGCAGATTGATACGGAAAAATTCAAAGAGTACTATTATGGCTATGTGCTTATCCGCATTATGCAAGCCATGGGAGCTTATGGATTCCGCGGGTTTTATGAAAAGAAAAGCCACTTTTTACAAAGTATCCCGTATGCACTTCAAAATTTAGATTGGATTCTAAAAAACATTGAACTGCCCATACAAATTCCAGTTTTAAAAGAGGTTTTTCATCAATTGGTCCGGTCAGAAAAACTGATGAAATTCAAACCGAAGATTCAAAGAAAATCAGCTTTGTCGGTATCAATCAGCAGTTTTGCTTATAAAAATGGAATTCCTGAAGACAGCAGTGGTAACGGAGGTGGTTATGTTTTTGATTGCCGGGCCATTCATAATCCAGGACGTTATGAGGAATTTAAACCCTTAAACGGAAAGGATAAACCCGTGGTTGATTTTTTTTCCAAGGAATCCGATATGCACGAATTTCTCTCCAATGTGTTTGCCTTAGTGGATATGTCAGTGGAAAACTATGACGACCGGAATTTTACCAACCTAATGGTTAACTTTGGCTGTACTGGCGGGCAACATCGCTCGGTTTATTGCGCTGAACGCATGGCTGAACACCTTCGACAAAAATATTCCGTTGAAGTTTCACTTTGGCACCGGGAGCAAGATTGAGTAAAACACTACAAAATTGCTTATAATTTTAGAGTTTCTTCATATTTAATTATCTAAATATATATCTTTGCGCGCTGTTTTAATTCCAAAATGGCACTTAATTTCTAACAGTTAAAATTCAAAAAATGAGTACTTTTTTATTTATTATTATAGGATTAGTAGTGGCTTTCATAGGACTTTTGGTTTTTTCGTACTTTAAAATGAAAAACACTCCCGAAGTAAAAAGAAGTGAAAAAATAAAAATCCTGAATCCAAAAAACATCGATGTAAGTTTAAAAAACAGGGTAGTTTTGGTTGACTTTTGGGCATCGTGGTGTGCCCCATGCAAAATGATGGCCCCGGTATTAAATGAAATTGCCGAAGATGATAAAACTTCGTTTACGGTAGCGAAAGTTAATGTGGAGCAATACCAGCAGTTAGCAGCCAAATATAAAGTCAGGAATTTACCAACTCTTGTTTTATTCAGGAATGGTAAAGAAGTTCAACGGTTGGTAGGTTTTAAGAACAAAAATACCCTTTTAAAAGAGCTTCAAGGGTCTATCTAAAAACTGATTTCAACTAATTCCATAACAATACATGAAAAAGCTTTTTCTAGTTTTCAGCATTCCAATCATGTATTTTGTTCCTTTAACCAATTATGGGCAACCCTGTTTCGATGGGTACGAATTGCTTTTTGAAAAAGGGATGGATTCGATGCCATATAATGAATTCCATAAATTGGAACTGGAATTTGTAAGGAGTCTTAGGGGCTGTCCGGCACCTTATTTTGAAGGAAAGACTTTGGAAGGAAATGACATTTTTCTACCTGCATTTGTTGGAAAAGTGGTGGTTTTGAACTTTTGGTTCACTACTTGCCCGCCTTGTTTGAAGGAGATTCCTGAATTAAACAAACTTGTAGGTCAATTTAATCCCGATGAGGTTGTATTTATTGGCTTAGCCCGTGATGATACAAAAAAATTGGATGCCTTTTTCAAACGGTTCGGCACTTTCCTATATCAAATAATTCCGGAAAGTTATGCAATAGCAACCAACTACAAAGTGGTAGCCTGGCCGCAAAGCATGGTAATTGATAAGCGTGGAAATGTCTATCAAACATGGGCTGGAGTTGAAAACGGATCTATTCAATTGGCTAATGAAATAAAAACAGCTATTGATTCTTGCCTCAAAACAGCAAATTAACCTACTTTTGGTTATCTAAAAAATATATGCATCAACAAAATAAAAAGGCATACATAGCCCTAATTGTGGGAGCTATAATCATTGGTTTTTCGCCGGTTTTAATAAAAATGGCAAATGCACCGGGTATTGTATCGTCGTTTTACCGATTGTTGATTGGTACACTAACTCTCACTCCATTTTTTGTTTATTCCTATCTTAAAAATAAGCCAAAAATTCCAATCAAAGGAGTCATTTTTGCTTCGTTAGCCGGACTTTGTTTTGCATTGGATATGTCGCTTTGGACAACTGGAATAATGATTTCCACAGCTACCATTCCAACCATTGCTGGAAACCTGGCCCCACTTTGGGTAGGCATCATGGCCATGATTTTTTTTAAAGAGCGGAATAAAGCTGGTTTTTGGCTTGGTTTATCATTATCTCTGGCTGGAGTTACACTTTTGGTAGTTCATGATTTATATCACCCCACAGGTATGATGAAAGGCTTGCTCCTTGGACTCTTAGCGGGTTTCTTTTATGCAGGGTTTCTCGTTCTTACCCAACCCGGAAGAAGGTATTTAAATACCATAACCTTTTTATACATCAGCTCTTTTGCAACAACCGTGTTTATTGGAATATTTCTGCTTGCCAATGGACTTTCATTTACCGGATATCCAGCAAAAAGCTGGATTATATTTCTAATTATGGGAGTTTCGATGCAGGCTGGAGCATGGTTTTTAATTAATTATTCGCAAGGGCATCTACCGGCTTCGCTTATAGCTCCAACGTTATTAACCCAACCTGTTTTGGCCGGAATTATTGCTTACTTCTTATTGGGAGAAGTTCTTACTTTTTGGCAGTTTATTGGGGGAATTGTTGTTGTAGCAGGAATTTACCAAGTTCATTTTTCGAGAACACGCAAAGCAAAAAATCAGTAAAAACTGCTGAATTTCAAAATGAGAATCCACCCATCTCCTCTGCATTAGTTCGGGAACTAAGTTGGTCAATTACCGCTTTTTTCTGTTCATTGGTATAATTCGACCAATTGCCAATTTCGTCAAGTGTGCGATGGCAACCATAACAAACACCATTTGAATCGTTACGGCAAATTTTAATGCAAGGTGAGGGTATTTCGTCCATATATAATTGAATGTAATTAATCAGTGGCTGAATAGTACAAAAAATGTAAACGCAGATGAATTAACCCGGATTATTCATGAATAATCCGGGTTAATTGCATATACATTCCATATATTTCCCCTTCCGCCCTTTGTACTTATAATTATCGGTATCCCCCAAGGGAGGACTAGCTTCGATTTAGATTTGTGCAGGACCAGTACAAATACTACACAAAACTCATAACAGAGCAAGTTCGCCCCTCGGGGGAGATGGCCGATAGGCCAGAGGGGGAGAAAGTTATATCTAATCCTGGATATCATTGCTTTTGTGTTATGTATTTATCTACTGACCTCTGTAAAACTTTTTTCAATTTCAGTTACCCCCGCTGCCGCACGAGTCCCCTCGTGTGGTATTGTACCTCCCTTGCAAACCGTAACTCGCTAAAGGAACTCGCAGCACTCCGCTAAAGCGGGACAGGCTGCCGCGAGGCTGGCATTGGTGTTGCCACAAGGGTATTTTAAGCGGAGCAGGCGCTCCGCTGTCCAGCAAATGGAACTTGCAGCGCCTGCTGCGAGGAATTAAAATAGCGGAGCAGGCGCTCCGCTATCCATTC
>DYQV01000768.1 GCA_020719105.1 Rikenella microfusus | reverse complement strand
GATGTACCAGGAGGTGAAGAACGCGGAGGGCACGTCCACAAAGAACTGCAGCAGTTTATTGTTGCTGCTAGCGGGTTAATTGAATTAAACAAAGTTGTAAATTAGTAGCGTCAGTTAAAAACCCCGATAAACAAATGAATCAAAGTGAAATTGTGCTATTTCAACCCAACAATTCGACCCCAATTGAAGTTCGTATTGAAGATGAAACGGTTTGGCTAACTCAAGCACAGATGGCAGAATTATTCCAAACAACCCGTAATAATGTTACATTGCATATAGGAAATATATTTAAAGAAAATGAACTAAAAGAGCCTTCAGTATGTAAGGATTCCTTACTAACTGCAAATGATGGGAAAAAATATAGAACTAAATGTTACAATCTGGATGTAATTATTTCTGTCGGGTATCGGGTGAAGTCCCTAAGGGGAACACAATTTCGAATTTGGGCCAATCAGGTATTAAAAGATTATCTGCTCAAAGGGTATGCTTTACATCAAAGGGTGGTAAGGTTAGAACAGAAATTATGGGACCATGATAAAACCATTGAACAGCTAATAAATACAACATTACCACCCCATGAAGGAATATTCTATGATGACCAAATATTCGATGCTTACACCTTTGTATCTTCGCTGATTAAAAGTGCACAAACATCAATTTTACTTATTGATAATTATGTGGACGAAAGCGTGTTGATGTTGTTATCAAAAAGGGGGGAACAGGTTTCGGCAACAATTTTTACACAAAATGTTACAAAACTCTTACTAACTGATTTAAAAAAATTCAATACCCAATATCCGCCCATTGAAATAAAAACGTTTACAAAATCACACGACCGGTTTTTGATAATCGATCACAAAACGGTTTATCATATTGGAGCTTCGCTAAAAGACTTAGGTAAAAAATGGTTTGCTTTTTCAAAGATAAATATCTCTGTTGGTGATATTATGGAAAAATTAGATGCCAACGCATTATTATAAAATAACCCAATGAAAAAAACCACCGTGTACGATTGCTC
>DYQV01000015.1 GCA_020719105.1 Rikenella microfusus | reverse complement strand
TATTGAGGTGTAGCTTAATCGTCAGGATTATTAATGAATAATCCGGGCTAATAATGAAAAGCCATATTTGTAAACATCGCATGTTCAAAAAAATAAGGGAGCAACAAAGTTGCTTTTTGTTTGATGATATCTTTGTGAATGCAATTTTAGAGGATTAAATGGATAACCACAAGAAGCATAATACAGCACTTAAAGTTAATAAAGGAATTGAACAACCACCTTCTATTAATGATCAGTCAGCACTGCGATTTATAAATATAAAACGGAAAAAGCTTTCTGTTGATGAATTTGTTGAGGGAATACTTGCAAAAGATAGAACCATACTCAGCAAAGCCATAACTCTGGTGGAAAGTTCATTGCCTGAGCATCAAAAATTAGCACAACAAATAATTGAAAAGTGTTTACCCCATGCTGGTAAATCTATTCGAGTAGGTATATCAGGTGTTCCGGGTGCAGGCAAAAGCACTTTTATTGAAGCATTGGGAAAATTTTTAACCCATCGTGATTATAACTTAGCTGTACTTGCTATTGACCCAAGCAGTGAACGTTCAAAAGGAAGTATTTTGGGCGACAAAACCCGCATGGAAGAGCTAAGCAATGACCCGGCAGCATTTATTCGTCCCAGTCCTTCATCAGGTTCATTGGGTGGTGTGGCCAGAAAAACAAGGGAATCCGTAATACTTTGCGAAGCCGCAGGATTTGATGTGGTTTTTATTGAAACGGTGGGTGTTGGTCAATCAGAAACGGCTGTGCATTCCATGGTAGATTTCTTTTTATTAATTCAAATTGCAGGTGCCGGTGATGAATTGCAAGGTATCAAGCGAGGAATCATGGAAATGGCGGATGGGATAGTTATTAATAAAGCAGACGGTTCCAATATAAAAAAAGCTGAAATGGCAGCTAATGAATTCCGAAATGCCCTACATCTGTTTCCTTTATCCGCATCAGGATGGAGTCCAATGGTATTAACATGTTCTGCCTATCATAAAATAGACATTGACAAAGTATGGGACATGGTTCAAAACCATTTTTCTTTTGCTCAAAAAAATCAATATTTCCATTTAAGAAGACGTGAGCAAGCAAAATTCTGGATGTATGAAACCATCAACAACCAATTGCGCGAAAATTTTTATCAAAATAAGGAAATTCAGAAGGAACTATTCAAACTTGAAAAGGAAGTATTGAACGAAAAAACAAGTTCATTCATTGCAGCCCGAATGCTTTTAGATAAATATTTCGGTTTATAAGTCTCGGTTATTTTAAAGTCGGGCCAACATTTCTTTAAAGTAATTATTTGGTGTTATGCCATCGTTGTTTTCGCAGAATTCCGGTAAAATCCGATGTACAAAATACATGTCGATATGACCTTTGTGCTTAGCCAGAACTTTGCCCCGGTGCTCACATTCAAAAAAATCTTTAATAATTTCATGTGTTGAATACGACACATTTACCATTCCCGGAATACAAGCCGATTCAATACGTTTGGCAATATTCACGGTATCACCCCATATATCATAAGTCATTTTTTGTTGCCCAACTACTCCAGCTACCACTGGACCCGTATGGATTCCAACTCTTAATTGCCAAGCCCTTTGTCCCCTTTCTTCTCTATCTTTACCCAACTCTTTAATAATGCGTTGCAAATGCAACCCAACCAAAACGGCATCAAACGGGTGGCTTTTATTCCGCATAGGAATACCTCCAACGCAAAGAAAGGCATCTCCAATTGTTTTTATTTTTTCAACAAAATTGTGACTAACAGCCTCATCAAAACGCGAAAAGTAAGTCTGTAAATCATGCACCAATTCTTCCGGTGTTAAGTTTTCAGCAAGCTTTGTGAAATCTTGTATATCGGCAAATAAAACCGAAACACTCCGGTATAACCTAGGAGTAGCTTTGCCTTTTGACTTGAGTTCTTCAGCCGTTTCTTCGGGTAAAATGTTTAGCAGTAATTTATCAGCCTTTTCTTTTTGTTCCTGCATCTTACTTTCAGCCTCTTTTATCAGCGTAATATCCGATTCCACCACAATTATGTTGGTTAGCTGATCCTGGTCGTTTGATATAGGAGTAAGTGAAGTTTGTTTCCATTTGCAAATATCAAACCTATCATTAAAGGAGAATATAAATGAAATTGATTTCTTTTCCTTTAGAACGTCATTTAATGAATCTATTTTATTGTTAGCTATACAAAAATCCTTAAAAGTTTTTCCAAATTTATCGATATACTCATTACGGCTGTATCCGTACATTTTGTGGAACCCCTCATTGACCCAATCAATTTCACCTTCCTGATTAAATATAATTACCGAATTACTGGTTTTACTTGCTACCAAAGAAAGTTTTCTCAGCTTTTCATTTATAAGTTTTAATTCCGACACATCGGTTTGTAGTATAATATACTGACGTATTTTGCCTTTATCATCATAGATTGGGTTTAAGGTGGTTTTTACCCATTTCCGTTCACCTGATTTTGTTATTACCATGGAGGTGTAATTGAGCGATTGTTTTAATTCAATTGCCCTGTCAACCATCGGTTTTAAATTGAGTTCATTGCTGGCGGCGAATATATCTTTTCCAACTTCAGATATTAATTCACCCATTGAATACCCATACAGTTTCACAAAACCCTGATTAACCCATGTAAAACGTCCTTTTTCATCAGCAATTACTACAGCGGTATCTGTTTTACTGGCTACTAATGATAATCGTTCTAATTCTATGTTAAGCTCTAATAAATGCTCTGCTTGAGCCAATAATTCTTCCCGGTGTAATTCAACACTTTGTTTTTCTTCTATTAAAGTGTTTTTAACATCGTTTAATCGTTGCCGATAAGTTGAAAATATTTTCCGATACCGAAGTGTTATCTTTTTAAACTTACGAACCAAGAGACAAATAACCAATACAAAACACAACAATAATAAAACTGCTATTATGTATATCAAAGTATAAGAAGAAACTATTCCCATGCAGGTTAATAATAACATACGTTTATAAGTTTTATGACTTTAAACGAATAACCATTAATTAAACAAAATTAATTTTACGAACGGCTAATTTTCCATGACTAAAACGAAGTACCAATTTACAAATGATATAAAAAAAAGCCGCTTTTTGGCGGCTTTTTCTTATATCATTCATCATCATCATCAGGCTTGGAACTTATCCTAACTTTTAATAGGAAAAAGAAATTTTTATTGTCTTCTAAAGGTAAGAACTGATAGTCTAATTTTCTGCCAGTTTTACGGGCAATATCAATCAAACCAAGTCCAGCACCTCCTTTTTCAGAGATAGAACCTTCACGTATTTGTTTTTTGTACAACGAATTTAACTCGTCTTTATTCAATGAATTAATCGTATCGATAGATTTTTTCAAATCGTCAATCCGTTCTTTTAATATTTTGTTGGCTGTAATAACATTCCAAATTCCGTCCTTTTTTCCAACAATGAACAGTCCATTTCCAATCCTCTCCTCTATGTCAAAGTCATCGGAATGTTTGGTCATGTTTTGCAAACACTCAACCATAACGTGGAATACTTTTCTTTTTACAGCTTTTTCTTCGTTGGTTTTGTCCATGTCACGCTCTGCCATTGAGGTAAACATCTTCATAACTTCGTGGCTAAACTCACCTTCATACACTAATGAAAAACCATTACTGGCCATTTCATCGTGTAAAGACAAGACTGATTTAATAAAATTTATGTCAGCGCTCATTGTTGTATTCATTTCTAAATTCAATAAAATTCATAATCAATGGTTAAAAATAAAACAAATATTTTAAAAATGAAGAAACTTAAACAATAATTTCAAATGTTTATAAAACTATTTTGTATCAGGTTTAAGGCAATAAACAAATATTAATTGATTATTGTTTGAAGGAACGGCCTTTTTCATCAATAAATCAATATAACTTGGACTAATAACTTTTATTTGCTTCATACCAGGATAATAATTTTTCATTTCTGCTACCCGATTATCCAAGTTGTTTTGATTTACAAAAAGTGCATATTGTGGCTCAGGCCAGTTCATTTTAGAAATATATCCTGCATTTGGAACAATTTGATGATGAAAAAGAATGGAATCAGTTTTGATTTCTGAAATACTATCAGAATTGTTTATATTAGGTATATTATAAAACACTAGGTCTTTACCTGCATAAAAAGTAGGCATCTGGGTAACCTCTCCCCTCGAAGATTCCTCAACAATTATGTATTTTGCATCGGCTTGCCCTCCTAAAAATACCATAGCTTCGCAGCGTGAGCGTTTTGAATAAGTTGTACTCACTATTATTAGCATCAGAATATTCAATACCCAGAAAAAATACATTGAGCGATTAAACAGTTTTTTGTTCTTTTGCCAAAACGTTGATTTTTCCATGTATTGCCACCAACCAATGGCCCCAACTATAATGTAAAGTGTGATTATAGGTAAAATAAATCGTTCTTGTTTATTGGGGAATACAGTATGAAAAATAAAAAAAAGGAAAGTAGGCCAAAATAATAAGGGATATTTTTTAATGGTTTGAAACCATCCAAAAAACAGATATAAACCCAAAGGAGGTATAATCATACCAATAAACAAGGTGAAATACATGTAATAATTGTTCACACCGTACTCATTACGGTGCATAATGTTATAAACCACGTATTCAGTTAACTCTACAAAAGGTCTTTTCCAGATAAGAATATCTATAATCCCTTGAAAAAATGCAATTGATAGCATGATTCCTATTCCAAAAACAAACGTTTCTTTCCATTGCTTTCTGAACAATAAGACAAAACCTGCTCCTCCGGTATAAACCAGCGTTTGAAACCGGAATGAAAAGGCGATTCCTAAAATCAATCCTGAATAAAAATAGGGCAATAAGCTATTTTTAATTCCTTCACCTTTAACCAAAATCCATGTACCCCATACTAAAAATGGAATGCAAGCCATTTCAACCAAATTACGCACACTCATAAAAGGCATAAACCAAATCAAGGCAATAAATAATCCCAATGTTTGAGCAATTTTTTGATTGCTATATTTTAAGGTTATTTTATATGAGAAATATACTACATAGAGAGATAGAAGCGCATGAATTAAGCGAATCAACAGCATTTTAAGTTTTGGATCAAAAATACCCAACCATTCAAATGCGCTTAAAAACAGGTAATGAATTCCTGGATAAAGCAAACTGTGCCCTTGAGGAATGGGTTCTAAAGCAGGATACAATTCCCGCTGCATCTTTGGCATCCAATCATTCCAATTATAATTACTTAACCAGGATTGTGCTGCATCAACCACTAAAAAATAGTCATCATGAAAGGCGTATCCCTGAGAAAATAACGCAGCTACCAAACGTGCTAATAAAGCAATCAATATGACGCTCAGAAGCGGTTTTTTATTCCAAAATTCTTGTATAAAATTCATTTTAAAAAGTATATATTAACCTTAAATCCGCATATAAAAATCTAACTTACTGTTAGTCACTGCGTAACTCTTTAATTAAAATAACAATGTAAGTTTTAATAAATCCCATTAAATCAACAAGTCGCACCGTGACTTGCGGATATAAGGATTAAACAAATACTTGCGCATCATTGAGTCTTTTATAAAAGTCATCAAGTTCTATAAGTTCTTTATGTGTTCCTTTTTCAACAATTTTTCCTTCGTGTACAACACAAATAATATCGGCATGAACTACGGTTGAAAGTCTATGGGCAATAACTATTGATGTACGGTTTTGCATTAACCGGGTCAGCGATTCCTGCACTAATTTTTCCGATTCCGTATCCAAGGCTGAAGTAGCTTCGTCAAGGATCATAATGGGGGGATTTGCTAGAATAGCCCGTGCAATACTTATACGTTGCCTTTGTCCGCCGGAAAGTTTACCCCCTCTATCACCAATATTGGTTAAATATCCCTGCGGCATTTCTGAAATAAAATCGTGGGCATTGGCAATTTTTGCAGCATCAATAACTTGCTCCATGGTAGCACTTTCCACACCAAAAGCAATGTTGTTGAAAATGGTGTCGTTGAAAAGTATGCTTTCCTGGTTAACCACACCCATTAATTTTCGCACCTCTTTTAGTTTTAATTTGCGAACATCGGTTCCGTCAATAGTTATACTTCCTTCATTTACATCGTAAAAGCGGGGCAATAAATCAACTAATGTTGATTTTCCTGACCCCGATTGACCCACTAACGCAACGGTTTTACCTTTTTCAATAGTAAGGCTGATGCCTTTTATAACATAGTCGTTCTGATATTTAAAGTGAATGTCGTTGTACGAAATGCTTTGGTTAAATGAGGTAATGTGTTTGGCATCTTCCGAATCCCGAATTTTTTCAGTTGCCGAAAGTATAGCGTCAATCCGTTCGCTGGATGCAATTCCTTTTTGAATGTTGTAATAGGCATCGGAGAATGCTTTGGCTGGATTTATGATTTGAGAAAATATTACAAGATAAGTAATTAAACTTGGTCCGCTCATGGTAGATGCGCCTGTTAACACCAATCGGCCTCCATACCACAAAACCATAACCATAGCTACCGTGCCTAAAAATTCGCTCAATGGTCCAGCTAAATCTCGACGGCGCCACATTTTTATCGTAATATTTGCATATATTCTATTTTCGTTAATAAATTTCTGATCCATTTTCTTTTCGGCATTAAATGCTTTAATAATCCGCAAACCGGAAAGTGTTTCATCAATTAATGAAATGATATCACCAAATTTATTCTGAGCAAGCATTGAATTTTTCCGCAAATTACTACCCACCCGTCCAATAATAAAACCAGAAATAGGAAGCAAAACAAATACAAATAAGGTAAGCTGCGGACTCATATAAATGAGAAAAACCAGCGAAATTACAATTGAAATTGGCTCTTTAAACAAAACATCAATGGAACGGATAATGGATGCTTCAATCTCAGTAACATCATTAGTCATTCTACTTACAATATCCCCTTTGCGCTCATCGGAGAAATAAGATAGAGGTAATCCTAAAATTTTATTGTATAATTTATCGCGGACATCGCGAATAGCACCAACCCGCAATGGAGCCATTACATATCTGGCTGCATACCAGAATGCGGTTTTAAAAAACACAGCAATTACCACAAAAATTGATACTAAAAGCAGAGCCTCTGATTTGCCATAAGTTTGAACAATACCATAAAGGTAAAAATTGAAGTTGTGCTTTATTGATTCCATTTTTAACGCAAACGGAACAGCGTTTTCCACTACTGGTTGGTTGTTAAAAAGGACTTCAAGGAATGGACTGACCATTACGAACGAGAATAAACCAAAAACCACCATCAATAGGATAAACACAAAATTAAGGGCAGCATATTTCCAATATTTTGGAAATACGTATTTTAAAATTTCCTTTAGATATTTCAATTTATTTTGGCTTTAGTTTAATAATAAATACCGGTATAGTTTTGTGGGCTGATTTTTTTAAGCTCGTCCTTTATTTCATCGGTAACAGCTAGGTTTTCAATAAATCTGTGTATTGCTTCTTTGTCTATTTTATGGTTGGTGCGGGTTAATTCTTTAAGTGCTTCGTAAGGTTTAGGATACCCTTCGCGCCTAAGGATTGTTTGTATTCCTTCTGCAACAACGCTCCAGTTTGCTTCTAAATCGGCCTTAATTTTATCTTCATTCAGGATTAGTTTATCCAATCCTTTGTGTAACGATTTTAAGGCAATCAAGGTATGAGCAATAGGCACTCCAATGTTCCGGAGCACGGTAGAGTCGGTTAAGTCGCGTTGTAACCGCGAAATGGGTAGTTTAGCCGACAAATGTTCGTAAATGGCATTGGCCATCCCCAAATTTCCTTCGGAATTTTCAAAGTCGATGGGATTTACCTTGTGTGGCATGGCCGATGAACCGATCTCTCCTTTTTTAATCCGCTGCTTAAAATAGTCCATGGATATGTATGTCCAAACGTCCCGGTTTAAATCTATCAGAATGGTATTTATCCGTTTTAGGTTATCGAAAATAGCGGCCATATCATCGTAATGCGATATTTGTGTAGTTGTTTGAAGGCGCTCTAATTTTAAAATTTCACTCACAAAAGTATTGGAGAATTCCACCCAGTCGATATCCGGAAATGCTACCACATGAGCATTAAAGTTGCCTGTTGCCCCACCAAACTTAGCTGAACAGGGAACATCTTTCAATAAATCGAGCTGTTTATTCAACCGCTCAACAAAAACCATAAGTTCTTTGCCTAAGCGGGTTGGACTGGCTGGTTGCCCGTGGGTCCGGGCCAGCATGGGTACTTTTTCCCATTCCATAGCCAGTTCCGATAACTTTTCAATAACCGCTTCTAAATTCGGGTAAAAAAATTCCTGTATGCAGTCGCGCAGAGAATAGGGAATTGCCGTATTGTTAATGTCCTGTGAGGTTAGCCCAAAATGAACAAACTCACTGGGTTCATGAATGCCTAAGACTTCAAATTTTTCTTTAATAAAATATTCTACTGCTTTTACGTCGTGGTTGGTGGTTTTCTCAATTTCTTTAACCCGCAATGCATCTTCTATGGTAAAATTCTGATAAATCTTCCGAAACTCAGAATACATCTTTTGTGGAATGATTGCCAAGGGTTTGATTGGAATAGTACATAAAGCAATAAAATACTCTATCTCAACCAATATCCGATATTTTATCAATGCATATTCTGAAAAGTAAGTATCCAATTCTTCAATCTTGGAACGGTATCTTCCATCAATTGGTGACACCGCAGTTAGCTCATTTAAATTCATGATTTTTAAAAATGAAATTTCGACACAAAAGTATAAAAAAGAGGGAAGGTTTTTATAAAAATCGGTTCTATTTCACTTTATAGTTTTTGTAGCCAATAAATATATTGAAATAGGTTAACATCAGGTGTTTAAATTTATCTTTTAGGGTAAGTTTGTTTACTGAAATATCGTGGCTGAATTTCCAGTTGCGTTCGGCAATCCTTTTTTGCATTACCACTGGGTGCGTATCGGTAAATAGCTTTAAGGCATCAATGTTTGAATAGTCAAAGGTTTCGGCCTTAGCCACATTTTCATCCACCCATTGGTCGGAATGCCAAAGTTTGTTGAAGTTTTCTTGTTTTAGCTGCATGGCCCTTGGGTCTTTTACCCATCCGTAATGATACATATAGGCATCAATGGGTTTTACATTAAGCTTTTGGTTTTCACCTTTCCGGAACCCTTGAGCATCGCGGTACGAATAGATGGATTTGTTGTTTTTTATTATCCGTATTTCCTTTGGGTACCATTTAAACGAGCTGCCAACATAATCGTACGAACCATAAAAATGAAGGTAATTGAACAACAGACCATCCACATTTGGGTTGTTATACCATTTTTCCATGGCTTGCCTAATAACCGGATGGTATTTTTCGTGAACCACCTCGTCGCCTTGAATATAAAAGCACCAGTCGGTGTCGGCACCAATGGCTTGAAAAGCTTTATTGGTTTCTTCCGCAAGTACCCGCCCACCCTCTCTTAGAGAATCATCCCAAACAGTTTCAATGATTTTGATTTTATTAGGATCAATTTTTTGAATTAATTCCAAGGTGTTGTCGTCGCTTATTCCTACGGCAATAACAAACTCATCGCAGATTGGTAATATTGACATTACTGCTTCAACAATTGGATAATCATACTTTAAGCCATTTCGGATAAAAGAAAACCCGGTTACTTTCATACACTTTAGTTTTATGGATTAAAAAAAGAAGCATTTGTCAACAGTTTTTAGCATCAAAATACTTCAATTAAATTGGGACCAATTTACTATATTGGGCTTAGATTTCAGCATTATTTTAATTTTCGCAGCATTTAATGCTTCAATTTTCGTTTTTTGGGCTTTTTCTTGGTACTTTTGGCAACAATTTTTCACGATTTGTTTTACTTGCTCTATTGATATAAGTAAGGTTTAAAGAGTAGGAGCTGAAAACACAAACATTGATTTAAAATTCTTACAGATGATTCAAAAAGCTTTTTTCATTCTAATTATTTTGTTTGGGGTTACCATCCATCTTTGGTCACAAAATACCGATACTACGGTAATTCTTAAATTTGAAATGAAAGAAGAAGTATCGCCTGCCCTTTGGCGTAAAACCCAAAAAGCATTTGAGGAAGCCGATGCAGTAAATGCCGATGTAATACTTATACACATGAATACTTATGGGGGATTGGTGGAATCAGCCGATTCTATACGAACAAAAATTTTAAATAGCAAAATTCCGGTTTATGTGTTCATCGACAACAACGCAGCTTCAGCGGGAGCACTCATTTCCATTGCCTGCGACCGGATTTATATGCGTCCCGGGGCTAATATTGGAGCAGCCACCGTTGTTAACCAAACAGGCGAACAGCTACCCGATAAATACCAAAGCTATATGCGTAGCACCATGAGGGCAACTGCTGAAGCACAAGGAAAAGATACCCTGATAAAAGGCAAAGACACTACTTTTACATGGAAACGTGACCCGAGAATAGCAGAAGCCATGGTGGATGCCGATATTTATATTGCCGGGATAATTGATAGTGGAAAAGTAATCACCTTTACTGCATCAGAAGCAATCAAATATGGATTTTGTGAAGGCACCGCCGAAAATATTCAGGAAGTAATTGAAAAAGCAGCCTTAAAACCGGCGGTTATTAAAGAATACATCCCAACAGGGCTCGACCATGTAATTGGATTTCTAATGAATCCGGTATTTCAAAGTCTGTTGATTATGGCAATTTTTGGCGGAATATATTTTGAATTTCAATCCCCCGGAATTGGTTTTCCGTTAATAGTTGCGGTTACTGCTGCTGTTCTGTACTTTGCCCCACTGTATTTAGAAGGAATTGCCCAGCATTGGGAAATTGCCATGTTCATTATTGGTTTGATCCTTATAGCCGTTGAAATATTTGCCATCCCGGGGTTTGGGGTTGTTGGTATATCGGGTATTGTTTTGGCGGTATTGGGTTTAGCTCTAGCCATGGTTGAAAACTTTGATTTTAATACCGAAGGCAACGGTGTTTTTTTACCGCTTTTAGTTAAATCACTGCTTTTAGTGGTAGGCTCAATTTTTATTTCGTTTATTGGTTCCATTTATTTTGGGAGTAAAATGTTTGAAACAAGTTTTATTTCGCGTCGGATAGCCTTAAATAATACACAAGAAACCAATCAGGGATATGTTGGAGTGGATACCCGGTTAAAATTATTAGTGGGAAGTATAGGAATTACAGAAACACCCCTAAGACCTTCAGGGTCAATTATTATCAATGGCGAAACTTATGATGCACGGGCTGAATACGGTTTTATTGAACGTGGACAATCTGTTAAAGTTACCCGATTTGAAACTAACCAACTTCATGTGGTTAAGATATAACACCAGCTTACCCCTAAAATATTTTTAACAACATGCAATCCTAAATAGAACACAAAATATTATAGACGGTCATGATAAATAAAATATATATAAATCAATGGTTGGCTCTCAAACCCTACAATACCCAAACATTAACTGACACGTATTACCTTAAATTATCGAACGACATAAAGACCGTTTTAATAAACTCGGATTCTTTTGTTTTAATATCGCACTTAGCAGAAAATGAGATTGATATATTGTCTTGTTTTTTAACATCATACTTTGAAGATATTATTTCGCAGATAGATATTTGGAACACATTTATAAATTGCCACACCAAACTATACAATAAAAAGCTCCCATTTTTTAATACTGATGAATATTATGAAAATGAAATAAATGAACAAGATATTTCATTTTTAGTTTGGTATTTTTTAAATACAATCCAAGATAAAAAATATTTAAAACCATCTAGTATTCATGTTAAAAATATTGCCCAAGAAGTTACCATGCTATTTGACGAAAAATATGAATATGCACCTGAAAATAAGCATTTAAAATCGTTTTATGCTATCGATAATAACGAAACCGATTATTATGTGGTACGTAATTTTATTGATGATATTCTTTTCAATACCTATTTATTTTATCCCGACACAGCATTAAAATTACAACGTGAAATGGAAAAATTGATAAATGAAAATGATACGCATTTATCAATGTACTTACGTGATGTTAGGGATTCTTCGGTACATAAAAACCATACCCGGTTATTAAGTTTAAAAGGCAATGAATGGGCGGCTGAAATATTGGGAAGCGAACATCCGGTAAGTGCCGATTTACTATGTATGTCGCAAAAAATTAATGGGTTTTTTTTATATAAAGGCCAAAACCAACAGGATATATTTTTAGAACATATTGCATCAGGAAAGAAATTCGATTTAACCAAAAAATCTTTCGACCATTATCATGACCTAAAAAAAATAGATGAAATTGTTTTTATGGGTATTGTTCAGTGGAAAAACGAATGGTGGTTTTCGGGTATTCAATTTCAAACAAAATATAATGCCAATATAGTTTTAGATGAAAAAAATTCCATTGAAAGCAGGATGGCTGTAAATTTTTTAAGCGAAAAAGATGAGGATAGCCTTACTATTCTGCAAAAACAGAAGGAGGCTTTTTTATCATTTAACAATGGGTCGCCTATTGCCTTTCTTCCATCTACCGATTTACACCGTTTTTTCATCGATTATATAGCGTTTTATAACAAATCGTTAAACCTTTCTCACGATGAAAAGGAACAAGCGGAAAAAAGAGCAAAAAAGGAAGGATATTTTGGAAATAAAAGTTACGAAGAACCAAATTTTGCAGAAAATTATGAAACCGGTTTGGTTTTCTTTAATCCAAAAAGTGGAGGTGAGGTTGCTTTAGGTGTTAATAGTGCCTTTCCTTTCAAAACAAACCCTTTTTTTGTTGCTGAAGATAGTGAGAATGATATTATGCAACTATTGATATCCGATGACTTATCGGCAGAATTGGCCATGTACTGTATCGACAATTTTAAAAATGTTGTACCCTTTTTTAAAGAAGGTGAAGGTAAAAAATATATAGAAGACATTGATTTTTTGTTACGGTTCTGGAAAACAGAAAAATATCATTCTAATCCATCAATAACTTTTGTTGGCCAACGTGAAAAATAACAAAACATTACAATATGTACACTATTAGGTCATTTAAGCCCCAGGACTACCAACAAATACTGGAATTATGGGAAGAAGCCGGTTTGGGAAATCCTGAACGGGGCGACAACCTGGAAACTATCGAAAGAACAATTTCAATGGGGGGAGCATTTTTTGTAATGGAACATCAAACCGATCAATCAATTATTGGAACTTCATGGATTACCAACGATGGCAGAAGGCTATATCTGCACCATTTTGGCATAAAAAAAGAATACCGTGGACAAAAATTGGCAAAACCTTTACTTGTTGCTTCGTTAGCGTATGCAAAACAATTAAATATTCAAATTAAACTCGAAGTACACAATCAAAACAAAACCGCCATCAATTTGTATGAAAAGGCTGGTTTTATATCCTTGGGAGATTACCGGGTCTTCATTATAAGGCAATACACCCATTAGTCTGATTTATTTAAATAAACTAGAATACAACGCAAAAATCTAAAAACAAAAATTAACTGGTTATGAAACTTACAACTAATTTATTCCTCAGCATTACCGTTATGGCAGCATCCCTATTGCTAACTAATTGTAAAAAAATTAATAAAAACTCCGAAATAACCTCGTCTGAAGTCAGTGAACACATTATTTATTTAGCCTCCGACAGCTTAAAAGGTAGGTATCCGGGTGAAATGGGTCATAATATGGCTGCCTCATATATTCACAAACAGTTTACCGATTATGGTTTAGTTCCCATGGCCGATAACGGATACCAGCATTTTAAGGTCGTTACGGGTTGCTCCTTGGGCAAAAGCAATTATCTTTTTGTTAACAACGACTCATTAACTATAGATAAAGACTTCAGACCTTTAGCATTCAGTTCAAATGCCGAAACTATGGGTGAAGTTGTTTTTGTAGGTTACGGATTTGAAATTGAAACCGACAGTTTGAAATGGAACGACTATGCAATGGCTGATGCCAAAGGAAAATGGGCATTGGTGCTCCGCGAAGATCCGGAACCGGAAAATATGAACAGTGAATTCATTCCTTATGCTACTGATAGAGCCAAAGCAACGCTTGCTAAAGATAAAGGTGCCCTTGGTGTTTTGATGGTGAATGGTTTGAATACCTCCAAAATGGATCAACCATTGGAATTAGCTTTTGACCAGAATATGAGTGATGCAGGATTGCCTGTTATTAGCATTACCCGCGAAGCTGCTAATCTTATTCTTAAAGGAAGTGCCACTATTGAGGAATTGGAAAAATCAATTGTGGAAAAAAAGAAATCGGTGGTACTTCAAAGTAAAACCAGCATTAAGGCAAACACGGAAGTAATTCAAAACCTTACGGATGCCAAAAATGTAGTTTTTATGGTGAAAGCTAAAACAACTTCGGAGACTAATGAATTTGTGGTTGTAGGTGCCCACTATGATCATTTAGGAATGGGAGGAAAACAGGTAAATTCAAGAATGCCTGATACCATTGCGGTACATAATGGTGCCGACGACAATGCCTCGGGAGTTGCCGGAATGATTGAATTGGCTGGTTATTATCAGAATAAAGCTAATGAATTAACTAAAAACATGGTATTTGTAGCTTTTGATGCTGAAGAAATGGGAGTTTTAGGTTCACGGTATTTTGTTGAGAATTTACCTACTCCAATTCAAAAATCATCCGTTAAAGCCATGTTCAATTTTGATATGATTGGGCGGATGAAAGCCGATTCAATTGGAATTGCCATAGGAGGAACAGGCACTGCACAGGAATTTGACTCTCTTTTAAATAGTTCAAAACCTGTTTTTAATGTTACTTTTTCGCCCGACGGTTATGGCCCAAGCGACCATGCACCCTTCTATTCGGCCAACATTCCGGTACTTTTTTATTCCACAGGAGCCCATGAAGATTACCACACGCCACTGGATGACTTTGAAAAGATTAATTGCGACAAAGAAACTGAAATATTGAATTACAGCACAGGTATTATTACCGCTGTTGCAACTACCACCGATTCCTTAACATTTCAGTCAACCGGAACACCTCCCTCTCAAGGCCAGCGCCGTACACGATTGAAAGTTACCTTGGGTATTATCCCCGATATGACCGGTATCCAAAAAGACGGATTGGGTGTTGATGGTGTACGAAATGGAGGTCCAGGTGAAAAAGGAGGCATTTTGAAAGGAGATAAGATAATTGCAATAAACAGCCAGCCGGTTACCAACATTTACGATTATATGTTCCGCATGGCAAAACTCAAAGTGGGTTCTACCGCCATTGTTGAAGTGGAACGCAACAACCAGAAAGTTGTTTTACTTATTCAATTATAGGCTGAAATGACTTTTAATAAATTGACTTTTTTTGACACTAATAAACTTCCGGGAATTTACGAAGCATTTATGCTCATTTTGCTTACGGCCTTGTTTTCGTTAGCCGTTGGAGTGTTTATTGGCTTTTTAGTTAACGTGTTACCCTTTCTCCAACCGTGGCTATTTTTTTTAAGCTATTCCCTGACTTTTGGCGTGGTGTATTTTACGGCCCGTTTTTTTTGGCAAATCAACTCCATTGCTCATAAGCGTGTATCGTGGGTTATTTATTTATTGATTTTACCTATCATAATTGCCTTATCCATTTTAACCGAAGGATTGGTTGGATTAATTCCCATGCCACAAAAAGTTCAGGAGTTTTTTTTAAGTATGGTTCAGCTTAATATTTATGGCTATCTAACTATTGGCATAGCAGCTCCTATATTGGAAGAGCTTATTTTTAGAGGAATCGTCCTCAAAGCATTCCTCAAGAAATATGAGCCGGTAAAAGCCATAATGTGGTCGGCTATTATTTTTGGAATTGCTCATTTGAATCCATGGCAATTCGTTCCGGCTTGGTTGATAGGTATTTTTATCGGATGGATCTATTGGAAGACACAGTCTATTTGGCCGGGAATTATCGTTCATTTTATTAATAATTCGTTCAGTTTTGCATTGGGATATTGGACCCGCGACATCAACATATCATTTTATGATTTATCGGGTAACATAATGAATTACATAATTTTGCTTTTAGTTTGTTTACTAGTGAGTACCGGTTTGATTTTATGGCTTATAAAATACTTTCAAAACCAACCGGTTGAAACAATTTTGGAATAAGAACGTTAAGAACCGAAATGGATATTTTATGAAATACCCATGAGTGGAAAATAGCACACCAACAGAAAATGATTGAATTTCAAAAAGGGTCAATAAACTAAATATCAATTACATACAAAAATATAAACACATGGAAATTAATAATTTGAAATATGAATGTAACTGTTAGAGCCATCCTGTTTTGGGTTTTGGCCATATGTATTACCTTGAGTGCTGCCATTTATCAGCGAACTACAGGGCCTACCTATCCTAAAAAAGTTATGCTAAAGACAGATGCCGGCGAATTAAAATTGAAATTGATACGGAGTTCAGAAGGTTCCGGAAATTGCCAATTGGAGTTTCCTATTGCTGATACAGCCATATACGGTCAAATGGAATACCGCCGATACCCTACCAACGATGAATCTGTAAAAGAGGATCTTATCCGTAAAGACAACTTGCTTACCGGAAGTTTGCCCGGGCAGGCATCAGCCGGAAAAATTGAATACAAAGTTGATTTTTATAAGAACGGACAGTTATTGAACAATCCGGAAGAATTTCACACGGTGGTGCGCTACAAAGGATTTGTTCCTCGTTGGATACTGTTTCCCCATATTTTTGCCATGTTTTTTGCCATGTTGTTGGCTAACCTTGCAGGAATTATGGCATTTGCCAAACGTCCCCGTGCCCGCTTGTATATGTGGCTTACATTTGCCTTCCTCACAATTGGTGGAATGATAATGGGACCCTTGGTTCAATTGTATGCTTTTGGCGATTTATGGACCGGTGTGCCCTTTGGCTGGGATTTAACCGATAATAAAACACTCATTGCATACATAGCCTGGATAGTTGCCTTAATAATGAACCGCAAGGAAGTGAATTACCGCTGGATTATTGCTGCTACCATTGTAACCCTCATTATATTCTCGATACCTCACAGCATGTTTGGCTCCGAGCTGAATTATGCTACGGGTTCGGTAACCCAGGGGTAATTTGAAGACATATCATTAAGAGCGGGATAAAATTAATCCCGCTTTTTTATTCTTTCGGGCACAAAAATCATTATTTTTAACCACCTAAAACCGCAAGACCTATGAGTTACCATTCATAGTCAAGGGGGACTCAATTTGACTGAACAAGGCAAATTATTACTACTCAATTAGTCACCCCGTGACATGCGGAAATAGGGAACCAGTTACTAGTTGTTTATCAAAAAAAAACAAAATAAATGTTCAGAAAAGTTTTATTTATTATCGGTTTATTTTTTTTGGTTCAGGTTATTACGTCATGCCTTTTTCATTGCCCAGAACCGGGTACTTTTGAGAACCGTTATTATGCCGTTCAAATTGAAGCACGCAATACCTCAGGTTTTTATGACATTCCGGTAACCGATAGTGTCTTTAAAAACACCTTTGGATTAATAGTAGCCGTGAACTTCGAATCGGTTCAGATTGCCAACAAGGGTTTTTCTTTTCAGGTTTTTAATACGGCAATGGCCTTTAGCTGTGTTGGAGATACCTATTTATATCCCGATCCGATTGACTATATCGAAATATATGTGTTGGATACGAAAACCCAAATCAGGCAAAAAGTGTCGGAATGCTTTGGGGTTTATGGTTATAGCACCTCTGAACCAATGACTCTGGATGAATTTTTTGAAATCAGGGAAGATTGGCATGATGGTTTTCAGTTTGAATTGATTGATTACAAAACAATACCCGATGATGCCGTGTTTATAGCAGAGGCTTTATTGGAATCGGGTCAAATATTTACAGCCGAAACCGCAGAGATTCATTTTAAAACAAAACTTAAAAAATAATGCGAACGATACTATTTGTTATTCTTACCCTGTTGAGTTTTCATTTTTTGGCAGCACAGGATTTTTCACTTATTGATACACATTCCAAAACGGTTCCCAGTTCCGAATCAAAAACTGTGGAAAGCTTAACAGCATTTTTGAATAAGCCAACTACTACTGATTTGGAAAAAGTGCGGGCATATTATGTTTGGATAGCTAACAACATTAACTACGACACCAAAACATTTTTCTCAGGCAAATCGGGCATTGAAACCAGTCCACAGGAAACATTGAAGAAGAAAAAAGCCATTTGCCAAGGGTATTCCGAACTTTTTAGGGCATTGTGCCAATACAGCCAGATTCCTTGCTACTTGGTTGATGGATACAGCAAAGGCTATGGTTACAAACCCGGAAAAAAATTTGCTCAATCGGACCATGCCTGGAATGTAGTTTTTGTGGACAACAAATGGCAATTGATTGATGCAACCTGGGCCTCCGGGTATATGGATGAAAGCCTGCATTTTAAGAAACTTTTCACCAACGAATATTTTTTAACCCAACCCGCCGAGTTTGTAAAAAAGCATTTGCCGTCGGATCCCATGTGGCAATTGCTGGCCCATCCTATAAGTATGGAATGTTATTTAAAAGGAGATGCTGAAATAGCAAAATGCAATTCGGGTATTGGTTCTGAATTTGTTTTTGCCGATTCCATTCAGGAATACGGAAAACTGAGTTATGAAATGCAACAAGTAGTTTCTGCTGAAAGAGCGTATAATTTTTATCCTGAAAATGTGGATGCCCCCGGTTATGCTTACCTCAATTTGGCATTTGTGGAATCGAATGGATTGAATGAATTATACGATAATAAGAACTATCAGCAAGCGTTGGAGCGTTGCCAAAAAGCATTGGAATTAAATGAGAAAGCTTACAGTTATTTAAAAAGGTCGAAAACCCCTAACGGTAAAGCAGCGGTTGATATTTGTAAACAAAATATAAGCAGCCTCAAAGAAAGTATTCGCAGCCTACAGAATATTTTGAAATAACCCGGATTATTCAAGAATAATACTGACGATAAAGCTCCTCCTCAAAATTGGGAAAATAAAAACTCCCAATTGGGGTTTACTTGCGT
>DYQV01000246.1:1649-4579 GCA_020719105.1 Rikenella microfusus | reverse complement strand
GAGTGAAATTGAGATAAAAGTTAAAAACATGAATAATAAAGAGTTTGGAAAACAATTGGAATTAAGAACTAAACGGTTTGCCGTTAATATAATAAAACTCTCCGTACAGTTGCCAAATTCGGCTGAAGGTTATGTTATTAAAAAACAGATTACAAAATCAGTATCCAGTATAGGTGCCAATTATCGGGAAGCAAACCGGGCAAAAAGCAAGGCTGATTTCAAGAATAAAATAAAAATTTGTGAAGGAGAGGCAAATGAAACCGTTTATTGGTTGGAGATTATTGGAGAATTGAATTGGTTAGAAAAAGAAATATTACAACCGATGTTGATCGAATCGAATGAACTTTTGGCATTATTCACTTCAATCAGCCATAACTTAAAAAACTAATAATACACTAAATACTTTAAGTACTCCAGACACTTTAAATACTTTGTTATGATAGACATTGACAAATGGAACGAAATAATGCAAGCCCTCAAAAAGAACAAGCTTCGCACCTTTCTGACTGCGTTCGGTGTTTTTTGGGGAATATTTATGCTGGTAATTATGTTGGGTTCTGGTAATGGGTTGCATAATGCGGTGTATGATAACATGGGCGATTTTTCGACCAACAGCTGTTTTATGTGGACACAAACAACCACTATTCCTTACAAAGGATTGCCACGCGGTAGGCGGTATAATTTTAATAATGGTGATACCGAATTGCTCATCCAAAATATTCCTGAAATTAAGGCGTTAAGTCCACGGTTGAATGGCTGGAGCAATACGGGCGGTAATAATGCCGTTCGGGGAGACAAAGCCGGAGCCTTTTCTATAAATGGTGATTATCCGGCATGGAACGTGATAGACCCTGTTGAAATTACTGCCGGTCGTTTTATAAACGATATGGATATTAAAGAAAACCGAAAAATTATTGTTATCGGATCGAAAGTTGTGGAAGCCCTGTTTTTAAAGGGGGAAAACCCCATTGGCCAATATGTTAAAATTAACGGAATATATTTTTATGTGGTTGGCACGTTTAAATCAAAAAAAGGGGGCGGACAAGCTGAAGAAGAAGAGCAAAACATTCACATGCCCTTTACTACCTTGCAAAAAACATACAATTTTGGCGATGTGGTTGGCTATTACGCCATGGTGGCTTACGACGATATTCCTGTTGATGTGGTTGAAACCAAAGCACGAAATATTCTTAAATCGAGGCACAAAATTCATCCCGATGACGAAAGGGCCGTCGGCGGTTTTAATGTGGCCAAACAGTTCCGTAAAATGAATGGCTTATTTTTAGGTATCAATACATTGATTTGGATAGTGGGAATTGGAACTTTGTTGGCTGGGGTAATTGGAGTTAGCAACATTATGTTGGTAATTGTGAAAGAACGAACCAAAGAAATTGGTATTCAGCGTGCACTTGGAGCAAAACCCGTTAAGGTAATCTCTCAAATTATCAGTGAGTCTGTTTTTCTTACCTCTTTATCCGGAATTCTTGGTCTGTCGGCAGGTGTTTGGCTGGTTGAGCTAATAAATAAAGCCATGGATGGCGGCGGTGGCGACATGTTTAAAAACCCCGAGGTTGACATTCGTGTAGCTTCAATTGCATTGATTGTTTTGATAGTTTCGGGTGCTTTTGCCGGACTTTTGCCTGCCAGTAGGGCAGTAAGTGTAAAACCCATTGATGCGATACGACAAGATAAATGACAATTATTAATTAGTAATTTACAATGAATAATTTAAGAGAATATAGCAAAATTTTTAACCTAACAACTAATACTAACAATTAACACGTATAAATAATGAAGAAGTTTTTTAAAATCCTTATTTGGGTTCTTGTTTTGGCCCTGTTTATAGGCACTTTGGCATTCTTAGCTTATAAGTCGAAGAAAAAACCGGTGATTTACGAGGTTCAAAAACCGACCAAGATCAACATCGTGAAAAAAACCATCGCAACCGGTTCTGTATTGCCTCGCAAGGAAATTCAAATTAAGCCACAGATCTCGGGTATTGTGCAGGAAATATATCTGGAAGCCGGTAATTCAATTAAAGAAGGCCAGGTAATTGCTAAAATCAAAGTTATTCCCGATATGATCAGTCTTAACTCGGCAGAATCAAGGGTAAATTTGTCGCAACTAAGCTTTGAAAATGAAAAGCAAAAGTTTGAGCGTCAAAAACAACTGTACGAAAAGAAAGTAGTATCAGAATCGGAATATCAAAATGCCGAATTGGCTTTTAACTCCGCTAAAGAGGAGTTGGAGTCGGCAAAAAGCAATTTGGAGATTATAAAAGAAGGGGTGAGCAAAAAAGCCGAAACAGCTACCAATACGTTAATCCGTTCCACCATAAGTGGCATGGTACTCGACATCCCAATTAAGGAAGGAAACTCGGTAATTCAGAGCAATAGCTTTAACGATGGTACCACCATTGCTGTTATTGCCGATATGAACGATATGATATTTGAAGGAAAAGTAGATGAAACCGAAGTGGGAAAAATTGTAGAAGGTATGCCTCTCAAACTTACGATAGGAGCTATTGAAAATCATCAGTTTGATGCCAATCTGGAGTACATTTCGCCTAAAGGGGTGGAAGAAAACGGAGCCATTCAATTTGAAATAAAAGCTAAGGTTAAACTGAAACAAGGTCAGTTTATTCGCTCAGGCTACAGTGCCAATGCCGATATTGAATTGGAACGCCGCGACAGTGTAATGGCTATTGCCGAAGGCTTGATTACTTTTAGCGGCGATACCGCTTTTGTAAATATCTTAACCAGCGACTCCATAACCGTTCCACAGGTATTTGATAAAAAGAAAATTGAAATTGGCCTTTCCGATGGTATCAATATTGAAGTAACCAACGGATTAACCTGGAACGACCAATTGAAAGGCGAAGAGAAAAAAGAGAAAAAAGAGGAAAAGAGCCAACACCCACCAAGGAATTA
>DYQV01000246.1:0-1549 GCA_020719105.1 Rikenella microfusus | reverse complement strand
AATTTTAAAAATTTAGAACAATGAATAAAAAGAAATATGCTATCAGAATCGGATTGTTTCTGATTCCCCTCACCCTCTTTTCTTCCCTGAGTTTCTCTCAGGAAGCCTGGACTTTGGATAGTTGTGTGCGATATGCCATTGAAAACAACATACAGATTAAACAACAGGCTTTAAATGTAAATTATGGTGAGAATCAATTAAAACAATCAAAATACAATTTAGCTCCAAATTTAAATGCCGGTGTGGGCCATTCATTCGCATACGGCAAATCATTGACTCAGTTGAATACTTATACCAATCAAAATTCGCAAAATTCCGACATCTCTTTAAGTACAGAAGTTACTCTCTTTAATGGCATGTCGAAATTGAATACCGTTAAAGCAAGAGAATTTGAACTGCAATCTGCCTTACAGGATTTAGAAAAAGCAAAAGATGATATTTCACTGGCAGTAGCAGCAGCTTATTTAGAAATCTTATTTAACAAAGAATTGGTTGGCAGCTCCAAAGAGCAAACATTAGTAACAAAACAACAAATTGAATTTAATTCCAAGCAAGTTGAAGCCGGTGTTATGGCTAAAGGTAAGTTGTTGGAAACTGAATCGCAATTAGCTAATGAAGAATTGACGCTTACCAATTATGAAAACCAGCTTCAATTATCACTACTTAATTTAATGCAGTTATTGGAAATTCAAGTAACAGATAGTTTTGATATTGTTATTCCCGAATTTGATGCCAACATGCTTGATGGCAGTTTATTGAATTCTGAAGAAGTTTTTAATAAGGCGGTTGCAGAAAGGCCAGAAATACTAAGTAAAGAGTATAAACTTAAAAGCGTTGAGAAAGAAAGTATTATTGCAAAAGCTCAATTATACCCTTCATTAAGTGCTGGAGCATCTTACTATAACAATTACAACAATCAATATCAGAAAGTTGTTGGCTATACAAGTGATATAGAACCGCAACCCATTTTAGAAGGTATTCCTTTTAGTGAACAAATAGAAAATAACAACCGAACTCAGGTGTATCTTTCTTTGAGAATACCTATTTTTAACGGGTTGCAGGCTCGAACCAATTATAACAATTCATTTATAAACTACGAAAACTCAAAACATCTGTTGCAGGATGAAAAAAACAAATTGCGTAAAGAAATTGAACAGGTTCATTTAAATGCTGTTTCGGCTATGAAAAAGTACTATAGCAGTGAAAAAGCCGTACAGAGCAGTGAGGAGGCATTTAGGTATGTTGAGGAGAAATTCAATTTGGGAATTGTTACTCCTTTGGAATACAACGATTCAAAAAATAAAGTATTCATTGCAAAATCTTCTTATATTCAAGCGAAATATGAGTACATTTTCAGAGTAAAAATTCTTGATTTTTATAACGGAATAGAGATTACCTTATAGTGTCTAAGATTTTATAAAGCAAAAAAGCCGCACTCCATGGAGTGTGGCTTTTTTTGATTGATATACTCCGGTTTTAAAAACAGAATCCTCTGTTTTAACAAGCAAATCAGCGGCTTCTAATAATGATATCTTGCGGTTACTTAATC
>DYQV01000245.1 GCA_020719105.1 Rikenella microfusus | reverse complement strand
ATAATCGAATTTCTATTTTTTACGCAACAACGAGGCCAAGTCAATCATTTTTCGCAAACCATCGGCAAGTAATAGAAAATACATCAACATGGAAAAAGCCCATATCACCATTAAATTAAAGTAGTAGGTATCAATTTCTAAACCTCCAATTTTTTTAATTGGAGAATAAAAATGAGCCCTTCCATTGTTTTTGCTGGGATCTCTATAGATTGGATCGGCTAATTGAACAAAACCTTCACCGGTATCATGAATCTTATGAATTTCACTACGGTTCATAACCAGATCAGACAAAAAGTCGTTGTAGTTATCTTTTTTTAGTTCCACCAGGGCTTCTTTACTACCCATTTCGGCTGTTAAATCGGCCACTTGCTCATCGAGCATGCTTATTGCTTTGTTTTGTTTTTTCTGGTAAAAACGGGTTACTAACTGTAAATGGTCCTGTAACTCTTTAATAACCGTTGCGTTAAATTTACCCGGTTCAATTTCACTGGTTTTGGCAAATTCATATTTTGGGGTCATGGTGTTTAATTTTTCAATTTCCCTCCGTACAAAAGCAATGTTCCGATTGGCCTGTTCCTCGCCCGATTGATACTGAATTTTAGAGATTTTATTTGTTATTGCAGGAATCAGGTATGAGGCCACATAGCTGGCTTCGCTTTTCTTCTTTTCAAGATAATAAAAATGTTTTTCATAGTCATTGTCCCTAAACTGCTTAACTGCCATGGCCTCGTACGCCCAGCGCGAAATCATTAAATCGCCTAATAATGGAACGTACTCATAAGAGCTGATGGAGCGGTTGAGCTTTTCGAACTTGACCATTGTTCCGCTAAACAGGAGCTGTGGTACTACCAAAAAAGGAATTAAAATGTAAATGGTAATAACTGAATCAAGCGCTGATGAAATATTTAACCCAATCATGTTCGAAGCGCACGATGCCGAAAACAAGATGAGCCAGTGGGCGAAAGTCAATCCATGAATTTCCATTATCAGGTTGCCAATTACCATGAAGGAGACGGTTTGTACGGCAGATATCAAAAATAAGATGAGAATTTTACTATTCAAATAGCTGAACCGACTTAAATTGAGGAATGTTTCCCTTTTTAATAATTGTCGGTCGCGGATAATTTCCTCGGCGCTTACTGTAAGCCCAATAAATATGGCTACAACTACCGCCATGAACAAATAGATGGGCACGTTTTCGTTGGCACTGAAAAAATACTCCTTTGGGTTTTCAGGGGTACCTTGAATAAATTTGGTAAAGTAAGCAAGAATAAGAGCCAGCAGAGGAGCTTCCAGAAAATTGATGAGCATATACTGCTTGTTCGACAGTTTTGATAATATATTCCGTATGGAAAAGATGCGGAATTGTTCCAAAACCCCTGGAATGGCGAAGTTGTTTTTAGGGAGAACCCGTTTTTCAATATCAATTGGGTTCTTGTTTTCAATATGAATTTGGTATAATTCAGCCCATTCCTCAGGTGATGTTTTTCGTTTACGGGTTACACGTCCATATTCATCTACTATCTTGGCTTCCAGTACCTGCAATACCTGCTCGGGATTAATATTCCCGCAATGATAACATTCCGATTCCGTAGCATTTACGTGGCTGCTCATGGTTTTAAAGTAAACTACCGAGTCAACCGGGTTTCCATAATACACCAGGTAGCCACCTTTATCCATGATCAGCAATTTGTCGAACATTTTAAAAATATCGGACGAAGGCTGGTGAATATTAACGATAACCAATTTCCCTTTTAGGGTAATCTCTTTTAGTAAATCCATTACCATCTCCGAATCCATTGACGAAAGGCCTGAGGTTGGCTCGTCAACAAACATTACCAATGGCTCACGAATAAGTTCCAGCGCAATATTTAAACGTTTTCGTTGTCCACCGCTAATGGTTTTATTCAGTGGGTTGCCAACTACCAAATGGCTGGAACCAATGAGGTCAAGATCCTCAAGAATTTTAGTAACGGCTTTTTCAATATCTTCCTCGTCAAAATCTTTAAAACATAATTTGGCACTATAATACAGGTTTTGATATACGGTCAATTCTTCAATCAACAAATCATCCTGAGGTACAAACCCAATAACTCCTTCCAGTTGATTTTTATCTTCGTGAATATCAATGCCGTTAATATAAATGTTACCACTCTGAGGTCTTAAATTTCCATTCAACACATTGAGCAAAGTCGATTTTCCAACGCCGCTGCCGCCCATAATACCAATCAATTCACCTCCATGCTCACTAAAAGTGAATTTATGAATTCCGTTGGGACTGTTTTTAAATCGGAATTCCACTTCTTTGGCAGTAAAAACTACTTTTTGATCAAGGCGTGAATCAATAAATTTTGCTACAATATCGCTGTAATAGATAGATCCAATTTTTGAACTTCGGATGGCCGATCCTTTGGGTAGCATATAAGTGCGGTTCAGCATGATGATGTGTCCGTTTAAATAGAGATCGGTCTCTCCTACAAAACGGAATGCATACATGTTTATGGATGGCAAATTTAAAACCAAAATGCGACCATCAAGCTGCTTGAATTGGATGTGTTTAAAACCAGGCAATGGGGCTTCCTCGTTTGAATCCAGAATCAATATGTTCTCTTTGTATGGCACTTTTTCCAAGGATGCTTCCAGAGAAAATGCATAACTGTTGTTATATTCATCTTCAGGAATGTTAAAAACATCGGACACTGTTTTTACAAAATCAAGTTCCTTTTCTGTAATTTCTTCACCAAAACTAATAAACTCCAATATTTGGAGAACTACCAGAATTTTTTGTTCTTGTTGCAGTTCTTCATTTATTTGTTGACAGATGCGAAGTACTTTAACGGAATTCGATGAAGTCCTTTTTCGCACCTGAGTGCCATCTTTATCGGTTATATTGCCTTGGTGGATGGTTATATATTCATCAAAAAGTTCCAGGTATTCTTTTACCTGTGACATGCTTAATTGAAGTTTCAAATACGATTCCACAATTGAACGCGACTTATCGGAGACTCCGTCTTTATTCACATGGGCAATGATGGCAAACAGTTGCATCAGGGCTTTTAAAATTGATTCGCTCATAATTCATTTGGGTTTAAAGCACTAAAATAGTAAAAATAATGATGCGAATTCAGGCCGCCTTTTGTTTATGGATGGTATTTATAAATAATTTAACTTTAAGCCCGATAATATTGACATGGAAAAGACCGGAATATTTTTAGGAATTGGAGGTAATCAAGGGTTGCGGTGGAATTATATAAAGTCAGGCAAAGAATTGATAGAGCAAAATGTTGGTAAAATTTTACGTGCCTCGTCGGTTTATGAAACTCCGCCCTGGGGTTTCGAAAGTGAAACTCCATTTCTGAACCAGGTTGTTCAGATTCAAACTAAACTGGAACCTCTGGAACTATTAACTATTCTGCATCAAATAGAAGTTAAACTGGGGCGGGTGCGTTCTGTTTCGCAATATTCATCGCGCACTATTGATATTGATTTATTATTTTACAATCAAGCAATCATTGAAACACCGCAGATTCAAGTTCCTCATCCGCGGATTCCGCTCCGTAAATTTGTGTTGGAACCATTGACAGAATTGGCGCCTGATTTTTTGCATCCCGTTCTTCACCAAACCATGTTGGAATTAACTATTCGATGCACTGATCCATCCATTTGTAGGGTTGTGGAGGAAATTTAGATTGTATCTTGAAATGGAATAGGCCGCGGTTTTGCAAAAGAAAAATGCAGCTATTTTAAGAAAAAAGGGTATCCTGTTTTTGCCGAATTAATTATTCTTTTTTTCCATAAGCCAAATCGCCGGCATCGCCCAAACCGGGAACAATGTACGATTTTACGGTAAGTTCCGCATCAACGGCTCCGGTCCACAAGGTAATTTTATTTCCCCCTAAATGCTTTTGCATGTATTCAATCCCTTCTTTGCTGGCAATAACCGAAACAATATGGGTGTGTTTTGGGATTCCTTTTTGGAGTAAGGCTTTGTAAGCCAATACCATGGAAGCGCCGGTAGCTAACATGGGGTCCACTAATATCACATACTTATCTTGCATTGACGGTCCTGAAATATGCTCAAATTTAATTTGAAAAGTTCCGTCTTTGCCGTATTTGCGATAGGCGGAAATGAACGAGTTCTCAGCTTTGTCAAAATAATTTAAAAATCCCGTATGCATAGGTAACCCTGCCCGCATAATGCTTGCAATAACGGGTTGGTTTGTAAGAATGGGTACTTCGGCAATTCCAAGGGGAGTCTGAATTTCAATTTTATGATAATCGAGCTTTTTGCTTATTTCGTAGGCAAAAATTTCACCCATGCGTTCTAGGTTTTTACGGAAACGCATGCTATCTAATTGAACTACCTGATCTCTGATTTCAGAAAGGTATTGGTTGAATAGTGAGTTGTTTTCGCCAAGATTGATCACCATTTTACTTGTCGTGTTAAAGTTTGGGTAAAAATGCAAAAAAAATATGTATTATCAGTAATTTAATGAGTTAAAACGTTCATTTTATTAAGGGTTTCAAACTAAAGAAGCTTAACCCGGATTATTCAAGAATAATCCTGACGATTAAGCTACACCTCAAAATTG
>DYQV01000244.1 GCA_020719105.1 Rikenella microfusus | reverse complement strand
TCCGATCGCAATCGGAACAAAGGGCGGTGGGGGAAAATAACAAAATGTATATGTAATGACTTATCTACCTCCAAAATAAATTTTTCAGTAAAAACTCTCAATAACTGATATATAAACAAGAATTTATATCTTTACCCAAATTGAGCGATTTGCTATCGCAAATCGGCTCAATGGACTGAACAATTGTAAGTTTTTACAAATTGTCGCTTCACTCAATCTGTGAAAGCCAACAATTGCTATGTCGGTTCGCCGCGGCGAATAAGTAAAGCGCTTTTTCACGTTGTACAAATCGCTCAACTATGACTTTATTTGCTTTTTAAAGTTCAATTGAGAAAAATTAAAACTATGATCCGAAAAGCATCAGCTTTTATCGTCATTTTTATTATTTCATTGGCTACTGCTTATTCGCAAGAAGATATTGATTTGATTTTGACTCAAAAATATGCGGAGAACAGCTTTCGGGATGGTGATTATGAATTTGCCTTAGAGAATTTTTTGAAGCTTTATGATGCCGACAAAAATAATATTGACCTTAATTACAAAATAGGCATTTGCTATACCGAAACTACCATCGATAAATCAAAAGCAATTCCCTACCTTGAATTTGTAGTGGGTCACAACAACTATCCCATCCGATCATTCTACTATTTAGGAAGAGCCTATATGTACAATTATCGTTTTACAGAGGCCGTAGAAGCTTTTTATGAATACAAAATGATGGGCATTAGCGAAGACATAATAAACCAAACCGACCGCTTGATTCAAATGTGCTACAATGCCTTTGAATTTATAAATGTTCCTAAAAATGTCACTTTCGAACTGTTAGATACCTCCATAAACTCAAAATTCGACGATTATTTACCTATGGTCAGCTCTGATGGAAATTTGTTGGTTTACACTTCCAACCGAACCTATGTAGCTGACTATGAAGATTACATTGCCAATTTATTCTATTCCGAAAACAAGAAAGGCTCCTACCAACATGGGCAACGGTTGCCTGTAAGCACTTTCGATAATGAACAATCGGTCGGCTTAAATCCTACCGGGGAAAAAATTTTGATTTATGCCAATGGCGATTATTCTACACACGATATTAAAATGGTGAACCGCAAAGGAAGTAAATACACCAATGCCACAAAAAATGAATTGCCATCGGATATGAATACCCCAGAAATAGAAATGGGGGCTTGCCTTTCACCCGATGGCAATACCATTTATTATGCCAGCGATCGAAGAGGGGGAAGGGGTGGCTTGGACATTTACATTTCTAAAAAAGATGCCAATGGGGTTTGGAGCCCATCGCAAAATATTGGAAGCACTATTAATACCGAATACGATGAAAACTACCCGAGTTTAAGCCCCGATGGCAAAACATTTTATTTTGCTTCCCGCGGACATAGAGGGATTGGTGAATACGATATTTTTAGAACTTCGTATATTGATTCCTTGCAATCATGGATCCCACCGTTCAATTTAGGTGTACCCGTAAATACTCCCTTAGATAATACCACCATTTCTTTTACTTCCGATGGAAAAACCGCCTTTTTAGCAGCTAACCGGAAAGAGGGTATTGGAAAATTGGATATTTACAAAGTTACCTTTGGTGACGAAAACCAAGCTGTGACGATTATTGGAACAGTAATGGTTGGCACGCAATCAAATTCAGTTCCCTATTCTGAGGATTTTTTAAAAGCGTATGCCACATTATTTGATAGTTTTGGGAATATCATTTCTCAATTAGAAGTTTTAAGCGACGGTGGAATGTTCTTTGGAGCTTTATTTCCGGGCACCTATCGCTTGGAAGTTAAATTCGATGGAAAAACCGAAGGATATGTTGAAACATTAAAAATAACCGCTGATGAAAAAGAGGTTTACCGAACTATTTATTTGAAACAATAATGTGAGAATTCTGTCGAATACTCATTTTCAAGAAAAATTAATTCGTATAAAAAATCAATTCTAAAAAACTATTGAAAACCTATAATTTAAGATACTATGAGAATCCTATTTATTTTAGCAACATTTGTTTATGTAACCGGTTCGGCAAATTTAATGGCTCAAAAAACTGAACACGATGCCAATTATCATTTCAAATCGAACAGTTTTTCTGTTGCATTGAAGTTATATACTCAATTACAGGCAAAAGATTCAACCAATCCTATTTACAATTATCGCTTGGGCATTTGCCATTTATACACAAACCATGAACCTTGGAAGGCTTTGAAACACTTGCAATTAATTGAAGAAGGGCAGAAAAATGATCCTCAGTTTTATTTTGAACTAGGGAGAGCGTATCTTTATAATTATGAGTTTGAAAATGCATTGGCATCTTTTGAAAAATGTGCCCGTTTATCCGGTAAAAATCAGAAAATTATTGATATAGCCAATTTGTGGTTAAAAATGACACTAAATGCGCAAAGTCAGGTTAATAAACCGCTCGATATTACATTTATCAACATGGGTAAAGGAATAAATTCTGCTATGGATGAAATATCTCCGGCAATTTCTCCCGATGGGGAACTGCTTGTCTATACTTCCAATCAAAAATACGATGCAAAACTTATGCTTTACACAAACAGTATTTACCTATCGAACAGTGACGATGGCGTATTTGAAAAAAGTAAAGCAGTTGCAATAATTAGCAATCTGGATGATGAGTTTGTGGCGGGTTTCTCAAGAGCTAACGATAAACTTTTTGTTCAACCTCAAGGATACGAAGCATTTCAGGATATAGTAGCTGTGGAACGGGTAGGAAAAGGATTTAAAACCAAGACTTTTTTAAATGAGAACGTAAATTCAAAAGGGCCAGAAATTGCAGCTACAGAAAGTCAAAATAGCGACACTTTGTTTTTTTCAAGCGACCGGACGGATGGACTGGGTGGTATGGATATTTATTATTCTTTAAAACTTCCTACAGGAGAATGGGGCATGGCTCGAAATTGTGGCAATAAAATAAACACCGCTTATGATGAAGATTTTCCGCAGCTTTCTGACGACGGTTCTCAACTATATTTTTGCTCCAATGGAGTAAATTCAATGGGTGGATACGATATTTTTAAATCAACTATAAATTCAACTACACGCGAATTTACCTCCCCCGTTAACATTGGCTACCCATTAAATAATGTTTTTGACAATAAAACGATTGCCTTCTCGCCCGACCAGCGGTATGCTTATATTTCAGGCTGCCGACCGGAAGGTTTTGGTCATTCCGATTTATACCGGGTAGTCTTTAATCAGGAAGATCCATCGGTTAAAATTCTCATGGTCAGCTTAAAAACAGGAACTCCTGAAGCGAAAACTGATTTTAATGTGCAAGATTCTACCATTAAAGTTACCGCTTATTCAAAAGGCAAAATTGTTTTTGGAACTTATAAATACGACTTGGGAAACAAACAAGTAACCTTAGCTTTGCCCCCAGGAAGCTATACTATTGAAATTCAGGGCGAAACCATTGAAGAAATTGATTTTAAAATTACGATTCCCGATGTGGCCTCCGGAAGTAAAGTGGAGCGAAAAGATGTTTTTGTTAAACCTAAAAAATAATATACTACGGAATGAATCTCAACCTAAAAAAACCCATCGTATTTTTTGATTTAGAAACCACCGGAATCAATGTGGTTACCGACCGGATTGTTGAAATATCGTACCTCAAGGTTTTTACCGATGGAAGTGAAGAACAAAAAACCCAGCGGATAAACCCTGAAATGCACATTCCCGAAAAAACCACTGCCATACATGGCATAACCGATGAGGATGTAAAAGACATGCCTGTATTTAAAGAATATGCAAAAACATTGTCAAAAATACTTGAAGGGGCCGATTTAGGAGGATTTAATTCCAATAAGTTTGATATTCCTCTTTTGGCTGAAGAGTTTCTTAGGGCCGATATTGATTTTGATTTTAGAAAACGTAAGTTTATTGATGTTCAGGTGATATTCCATAAAATGGAACGACGCACCTTGACCGCCGCATATAAATTTTATTGCGGAAAGGATTTAGTGGGTGCCCATGGTTCCGCGGCCGATACCAAAGCTACTTTTGAGGTACTCAAAGCCCAATTGGATATGTATAAAAATGCCGATTTTGAAGATGCCGATGGAAACCTTTCCCAACCGATTATTAATGATGTGGAGGCGCTATCCGTATTTTCGTCGCACAATCAAAATGTTGATTTTGCTGGTCGCATTATACTTAACGAAAAAGGAGTGGAAGTATTCAATTTTGGCAAATACAAAGGAGTTCCTGTGGAGCAGGTATTTGAAAAAGACCAAGGCTATTACGGATGGATGCTCAACAACGAATTTCCATTAGATACCAAAAAAGTGTTGACCCAGATAAAACTCAGGGGAATGAAAAAATAATTTTACTTGTCTTATTTATTAAGTAAGTTCTCCCATTATTTTAGTGGATGTCGCAAAAAAAATTAAAGTTTGATCATCCTGTTGTAATCAGGCTGTAAGCCTGAAAGAATTCAGCCCGGTGCACGTGTCTCGCTTTAGCGGAACGCACCGGGTATGCAAAATACATGATTTATTCGGCGCAACCTGTTGATTATTTTTGATGGCAAATGGCACATGCGCCGAAAATTGAAGTATTAA
>DYQV01000243.1 GCA_020719105.1 Rikenella microfusus | reverse complement strand
CTTATTCCTTTAAAAATCCTTGCTGTTGAAGTTGAAAACCCGATTTTTTTAATGCTTCCAATATTTTTTCTTCGGGTTCGATTATATTCTGCAGTTTCCAAAAATCATCGTCATATACATATTTTGAATCGGAAAAAATACTATGGGTCTGGAATAAATCCTTCTTCAATGGTTTTTCAGAATTCAGGGTATCATTCCTTGTATAAACCATTTCCATCATAGTTGAAAAGTTTCGATTAAATAGTTGATTATTTTTTCGAACATGTAATGTTAATTCGCCACTCACGTATTGCACGTAGTATTTATTTTTAATTGGAATATATCGAACCATGTATTTGGCGCTCATAGGCTTTACATGCGTTTGCATGCTTTTTCGAATTACAAATAATTTATCCGATTGCTTAAGTTTCTCCGAGGCAAAGTTGAACTCTGCTCCTATTATTGCATAATTAGTAGTATTTATATAAACTTGTCCTTCAAGCATGGGTTCAGCAATAATACTTAGTTGTTTAAAACCAATAACATAAACCAATTCGTCGAACCAAACTACAATATCATTCAAATGATAAGCATACATTTTTTCTCCCTCAAGGGAAAGAAAATCGGGTAAATGATGAATAATATCTAACTGAAAACAAGCTTCCATGCCACCCCGAAGTTTTACCATCAAAGTATCGGTCAGTTTTATATTCGTGTATTTGCGTGCTTTTTGCAATTGTACTCTATCGTTATCAATTAATGTATTTAACGGTGGCTTATATCCTGATATCAAAGCTTCGGAGTATATTGAGTAACGGTTGTTTGATTTAATTGCTTCGCGATAAAATGCCTCATAATTATACGCTTCGCTCCAATAATTACTATTAATGGATTCACGAGCTTTCCGAATTATTAACCTTGGATCTTTGCTTCTTACAATGATTTCTTGAATTGAAATCTGCCCCTCTGACAAAAAAATTAAACCTTTTTTTGGAAATTCCCGAATTGGCAATTCCAAATTGTAAAACCCCAAATACGAAAATATCAGGGTATCGCTAATAAAACTTATTGGAATTTTAAGACTAAAAAAACCCGATTCGTTTGAAATACCTCCGATGAACTTATTCTTAATAGCTATCGAAGCAAACGGAAGTGGTTCCTTGTTGGAATTGTTCACAATGGTTCCAGAGATTAATAAGTTATTTGAAGATACGATAGAATCATTCACTGCACTTTTTTTGAGGGGATGAATCACAACTTGATTATTGATTACTTCATAAGAAAAAGTTGGGTTTTGAAGTAACGTATCCAATACATTTTTAAGTAGCAAATCATTACATGAGAAAGTTACCAACTGATTGCCATTGATTAAAACCGCATCGTAGGTAAAATAACAATTGCATTGTTTCGAGAGCTGATCAAAAACCTGATCGAGCGTAATATTTATGGCTGAAATGGAGACTGGTTTTTCTAAAAATGTATTCTGATTTGGTTTAGCCTGAGCAAACAGTAGTCCGTAACCAAAAATTTGGATGTAACACAGATTCAAAAAGACAATTTTACTTAACAAACTCAAAGCTGTGCATTTTATTTTAAAAGTAGGTAATTGGTTTCGGTCTGCTTAACTAATTTGAGATCGAAAGCTAAAGTGATAGATTCTATGATTCCGCTCAACGGAATATTATTGAAAGTTGTAGTTATTAACAAGTTATTGATGGAAGTATCACCAATTTCGATTTTACAATGAAACGAATGATTGATGTCGCTAATAACCTGTGATAAAGGCATTGACTTAAATACCAATTTATGGTCCATCCAGCTTAAGAAATTTTGGTTATCATTGGTTACTTTACTTAAATTACCATCGATAAGACTGCCTTTTTCACCAGGTAATAAAATTACAACTTCTGAATTCGATTTATTTTCATAAAATTCCACCCGTCCAGTTGCAACTATAACTTCGGTAAAATTATTTAGAGAGTTTATATTGAAAGAGGTTCCGAGAACTTTGACGCTGCATGGGTTACATTTTACTATAAACGGTCTATGCGGGTTTAGAACTACTTCAAAAAATGCCTCACCGTTTAATATAATGCTTCGTTGGCCTTGGTTGTTTGAAAAGTTATACGATATCTGCGCATCTTTATTCAAATAAACATTGCTACCATCAGGAAGTTCCACTTTTTTAGGTTCAGCCAAATTGTTAGCCACTAGTATTGTTTGGTTTATTGAGTGCTGCCAAAACCAAAGCGATGTAATACCAATTAATAAAACAATACCTGCGGCTATACTAATCCACTGTTTGATTGAGATTAATTTATTGGATTGGTTTTTTGGCTGAAACAACTCTTTATCAGAAATACGCTGATGTAGTTTATTCCAAGCATTGTCGGTATCAAATTGTTGTATTTCTTGCATTTTGTTTATTGTTTTCCATGTTTCTACACACGCTTCAAATTCTGCTTTTTGACTCTTATTGATAAAACTAGGTGCTTGTGGTTTATCAATGTCATTTTTCAAATAAACCTCTGCTAATATTTTAGCAACTTTTTCGTACTCTTTATTCTTAAATAGGGTGTTCATCTCAATCGGTTATTTATATTCAGCTAAACTGTGGCGAAATGCTTTTAACGCTTTACCCATATCTGACTCAACAGTTTTCACTGAAATGGAAAGTTTATCCGCTATTTCGTGGTATTTCAGTCCAAAATCGCGGTTCATCTGAAAAATCTTTCGGCAACGATGTGGAAGCTTACTCAAGGTTTCTCTATAAATCCGGTAAATTTCACCTGAAAGCATGGCATCGTGTATGGAATAAATATCGGAATTCGCATTCAAATAATTAGATGCGTACTTATCTTCAACCTGTTTATGTTCCATATAATGCAGACATTTGTTATAAACCGCTTTATACAGATATGAATTCAAAGAACTGCTAATTAAAAGATCCCCTTTTTTATTCCACAACACATAAAAAACATCCTGAACAATCTCCTCCGCCAAATTTGAATCTTTTAATATTTTTAGAGCATACCCGCAAAGCGGCGCATAAAGAAAACGGAAGAGTTCTTCAAACGCTTTAATGTTCCCATTTTTAATGGCTGTTAGGGTTGTTTGTTCATTCATGGAATCTATATCCTTTATCCAAAAATAGTTGTTTCCTTTGTCAAACACAAACTGACCGGACGAACCGGTCAGTTAGTTTTCTATCTTATTTTGCGTTGTCGAGACTCCTTTTAATTTTTTTGATAGCCGATTCAATGGATTGTTCCGGTTCAATGGTGTTGTAATCGCCCCAGAAATTATCTTCGGCAAAACCATTAACCATATCCGACATAACTACATTCATCTTTAACCGGTCCGAAGGTCTGAATGATGCATCGTCTCCAGCTTTTTTCCAATCGGTAACCGCCATTTCAACCGTGGTGGTAAATGTATTGCTGAATAATCTCTTTTTCCAATTCACTTTAAAAGCCACTTCACCTCTTGAATAACTGTAATACCATTTTCCATCATTTTGCACATAATTAACTAAATAGTTGGCTGAAGTTGGATAAACAGATACACCCAATGGTTTACGTTTAATAAACATACTGCTTGCTTCTTCTTTATTCGATGTATTCAAATTGAATGACAAGCTAGTTATAGCAAAGCTATCCATGTCAATATAAAAACGGCCATAGAATAAAGGTGTTGTGATTCCTGAGCGTTGTTTAAATTCAATTACATAATTCAATTTGCCATCAACACGGGTAATATTTACATAAGAATAATCGTATGATTCCAGAATATCTTCAGAAACAATCATGTAAGGATCTTTCATCACATCAAGCATTAATGTTGAATAGGGTCCTCCTTGCAATTTGAACAAAAGTGTATCCATTTTTTCCACATTGGTACTTTTGCGTCCTTTGAATAATTTAACTTGATCCGGTCGTTCATTATTATATGACTGTTTATAAACTTGAACCACAGCTTCCGACAGCCCAATATATGACCAACGTTTTTTGATTGTTTCTCTATAAAAAGCCGTCATAAGTAGTGGTTCACTCGAATAGTTTTTCGAACGGTTTTCAATTACTTTATCAATAATCAATCGGGGATTATTTGGGAAGACATTTATTTCAGTGAGATTTACTGAAATCATGGTCATTTTAAGCAGGTTACTTTTTTCGACTTTTAAATCCTTAATAGGAATTACTAAATTTTCGTAACCAATAAATGAGATTTTTAATGTTCCATTGATATTTTCATTGGGTACTTTAATTACAAAATTGCCTTCGGTATTTGTAACAGTAGCAATATTGGTTCCCTCTAAGGCAATAGAAGCAAAAACCAGAGGTTGCTGTGTTTCAGCATCTACCAATTTTCCTTGAAGTGCTTTAAATGTAACCTCTTGTTGTCCTTTATTTTTAGTTCCTATAAATGATGTTCCAGCAAATGCTGAAGTTGCTGCAAAAACAAGCAATAAACCTAGTATTGCAGTTGTTTTAATTCGGGTAAGTGTTTTCATAGCTCTTTTATTTTAAGGTTTATATTATTTCTGTTTGTTATATGACCGATAATTAAAACAATACCCTATGGACTTTTATAATTTTTTTTTGGGAAGAAGGGAATTGGGGAAATG
>DYQV01000767.1 GCA_020719105.1 Rikenella microfusus | reverse complement strand
ATAAAGGCCAGAGCAATGCCTGAAATGGTTGTCCAGCTATAAAACGAGCGAGGTAGTTTCATCATTTAATGTTTTTGAGTTTGTGTTTCGGTAGTGTTTGTTTGAGTAATCTCAAATATGAATTTCTGGTAATTTGATTTAATGAAAAACGAAATGAATCAATCGTCTTATTATGCATCCAGGCCGCTAAAAGGGATAAAAAAACCAACCAGTAATTAATCAAAAGATATTGTTAATTACTGGTTGGTTCATGGTTAAATCTCTTTGTTATGAGCAAAATAATCAAACGAAACTATTTTGCAGCAGCAGGATTTGGATGAGTAATTTTTTTGTTGTACTCAGCATAGTTAAACCCTTTATAATGCGGGCTTTCGGGGTTGTGGCAAGTTTTGCACAGCTTTTCATCAGGAATAATCATTCCGGCAGCCATTGCTTTTGCCCTGTCCTTCATAATAGCTGTTGGGTTATAATCTGCACCCGGACCGTGGCAACTTTCGCATGAAACACCTTCGGCAACGGTAAGTGTACCCATGTTGGCTGCTTTAACGCTGCCTGCGGTAGCATGACATTTTAAGCATTTAGGGTCTTTTACTTCATCACCTTTTAAACTTAGCATGGCAGTGGCATGTTTCGATTCAGACCATTGTTTGAATTGCGCTCCAGTAGCTGGTTTGTTGTGACACATCTTACATTTTTTAACTCCCACGTAATCGTGAGCCTGAGCCATAGTGGCCATGTTTCCCATGAAAAACAGAAAACAAGCAAATAATAAACTTCTTAATAGCATAACTTTTAAAATTTTGGTTAATAATTAATTTTTAAAAAATAATATTTATCAAATTCCGGGCCTATGATTTGTTTTTTTGATGAAGTATCAATGGCCAGAAAAACATTTTTCTAATTAATAAATCCGGTTAAAGAATAAAAAGAACGTTTTTACCAACCCCATCACGATAAGGATAGGATTAATAAACACCCAAAAGTAATGAATAAACAATTAACACTACCATAATTATCCCCAGGGT
>DYQV01000242.1 GCA_020719105.1 Rikenella microfusus | reverse complement strand
ATAAATCCCTACTTTTACAGTTGTGAAAAGAACTTTTTCCATAGTGCTATTATTGGTATTCGTCTTTAATACAGGCGGTTTTATACTATTGTTTCGAATACAACAGGTTCAGATACGAAAAGAAATAAAAAGGCAAATTAAAGATAATCTGGATTCGCAGGAATTAGCGATTATTAGGGTTACTGCTGAAAACCAAAACCAATTGCATTGGGAACACGCAAAGGAGTTCCGCTATGGAGGAATGATGTACGATGTGGTAAAAAAAGTGGTAATTGATAACTTGACCACGGTTTATTATTGCATTACCGATACTCAGGAAACTACACTTTTCGCCAATCTTGATTTGCTGGTAAATAAAAGCATGGATGCAAAAAGTAACGGAAACCATCCGTTGAAAAATTTGTTGAAATTCCTATCAAACTTATATTCTTTAATTAATAATAAATGGACAATTTATCTGAATGGAGTTGCTTTTTTTACAGGGTTTATTGAAGTATTCAATGAACCTTTGTTAGATAGTATATTTCCCCCTCCCAAAATGATTTAAAACAAGAGTAGCATCAATAAAAACAGGTGCTTAAAATAGCGTTAAATCAATTAAATAAAAAATGAGAAAAATATTTTTGCTTGTAATGGCCATATTATGTGCGCACTCAATATTTGCCCAAACAATTACTATTAAAAACAAGGATACCAATCAACCCATAGAGCTGGTTACTCTGATGGATGCAAAACCCAATGCTTTTGCTACAACCAATGCTGAAGGACAGGCTGATATTTCAGTGTTCCGGGGTTCAGAAAAAATTATAATCCGCTCACTGGGTTACAAAACACTGACAAAAAGCTATGCTGAAATGCAAGCGGCTAACTTTGAAGTGATGCTCGAAACTTCTGTGCTCAATTTAGATGAAGTGGTAATATCAGGCACAAAATGGCGACAAAATACCTACAATGTTCCGTCAAAGATCATTTCAATAGCTCCCAATGAAGTTGTTTTGCTTATTCCGCAAACCGCCGCCGATTTATTGGGAATATCGGGGAAAGTATTTATCCAAAAAAGTCAGCAAGGAGGTGGTAGCCCAATGATTAGAGGGTTTGCAACCAACCGGCTACTTTATACAGTGGATGGGGTGCGCATGAATACCGCTATTTTTAGAGCCGGAAATATTCAAAATGTTATCAATATTGACCCATTTGCAACTGAGAGTACCGAGGTGTTTTTTGGACCGGGATCGGTTATTTATGGAAGCGATGCCATTGGAGGGGTAATGAGTTTTCAAACATTGACACCCCAACTTTCACTCACCAACAATCCATTGATTACCGGAAAAGCGGATGCCCGATATTCATCGGCTAATAAGGAACAAACTGGTCATTTTGATGTGAATGTGGGTTGGAAAAAATGGGCCATGGTAACCAGCATCACTTCGTGGGATTTTTACCACTTGCGGCAAGGAAACAACGGACCGGATGATTACATAAAGCCTTACTATGTTCAGCGTCAGGATAGTATAGATAGGGTGATTACACAAGATGACCCGTTGTTGCAAATACCTACAGCTTATTCGCAGATTAATTTAATGCAAAAAGTGCGCTTCAAGCCAAATCAAAAGTGGGACTTTCAGTATGGATTCCATTATTCCGAAACATCGACTTATGGGCGTTACGACAGGCATAACCGTACAAAAAATGGTACCGCCCGCTATGCTGAATGGAACTATGGTCCTCAACTTTGGATAATGAATAATTTGAACATTTCACATACCGGAACCAGTGTCTTATACGATGTGATGACTGTCCGGTTGGCCTTGCAATCATTCGAAGAGAGCCGCATCGATCGGTCGGTGAATAATGACATCCGCAATACCCAGTCGGAAGAGGTTAAAGCGTATTCTTTCAATCTTGATTTCAACAAATCAATGGGTACAAAGAATACCTTGTTCTATGGTTTAGAATATGTGCTAAACGACGTGAAATCTACCGGTATGTTAACTGATATTTCAACCGATATGAGTGAACCGGGCCCATCGCGTTATCCTCAGTCGAAATGGGTGTCAATTGCAGCCTATTTGAATGATGAGTTTAAGGTTTCAGATAAATTCACTTTACAAGCCGGATTGCGCTACAACCAGTTTATATTGGATGCTGAATTTGATACTACCTTTTATCCGTTCCCTTTTACCACTGCCAATAATAACAATGGAGCACTAACGGGAAGCATAGGTGGTGTTTACCGCCCAACGGAAAGCTGGGTAATTAATGTGAATTTTGGTACAGCCTTTCGGGCACCCAATGTGGATGATTTGGGAAAAGTGTTTGATTCTGAACCGGGTACGGTTACGGTTCCAAATCCCGACTTGGAAGCTGAATATGCCTACAACGTTGACCTTGGAATTGCAAAAGTGTTTGGCGATGTGGCTAAATTTGATTTTACAGGATATTATACGCTTTTACAGAATGCCATTGTTCGAAGGGATTATCAATTTAATGGCCAAGACAGCATTCCATACAATGGCGAAATGAGTAAAGTGCAAGCCAATCAAAATGCAGCAGTAGCCAATGTTTATGGTATTCAGGCCGGATTGGAATTAAAACTACCCGCTGGTTTTAATTTTTCTTCCGATTTGAATTATCAGGTGGGCGAAGAAGAACTCGAAAATGGCACTATCAGTCCGTCAAGGCATGCCGCCCCATTATTTGGGGTTTCGCGCTTGATTTACAGGGCTAACAAACTGAATATGCAATTAAATGCCACCTATCAAAGGGAACGTAAGTTTGAAGATTTAGCCGAAGAAGAGCAAGGAAAGGATGAACTTTATGCAAAAGATGCCAACGGCAATAACTATGCGCCATCGTGGTACACTTTAAATTTCCATGGCAGGTATCAAATTACCAACAATTTTAACTTGGGTGCAGGTATCGAAAACATTACGGATCAACGTTACAGACCTTATAGTTCAGGAATTTCAGGTGCTGGAAGAAATTATATGCTTTCGGTACGGGCCAATTTCTAATTTTAGAAACCAAGAAATATGGAAATAGAATAACCGCAGAGGTTGCTAAGATATAAGCAGTGATACCGGTGTTATAAAAAGTCAACAGACACCGACCATTTTTTACGAGGTTTTAGTGATCTTTGCGGTTATAAAGATTTTTTTGTCGAAATTAACTATCGGATGTTAGTAGGATAAAATTAATCTTTTGTGAAAACCAGTACCCCATTCTGGCCACCAAAACCAAAGGAATTCGAAATGGCGGCTTTAATGTTCACAGCCCTGGCTTTATTGGGTATTACATCCAAATCACACTCCGGATCGCTGGTTTCATGATTAATGGTTGGAGGCAATATTCCATGATGCACCGCGAGCACTGTAGCTGCGGCTTCAATAGCTCCAGCAGCACCCATAACGTGGCCAACCATCGATTTAATGGAACTTACGGGTACATTCCGGTTATTGAACGCGTTTTTTATGGCTTGCGTTTCCGTTTTGTCATTCAAACGGGTAGATGTTCCATGAGCATTTACATAGCCAATATCTTCCATTGTAAGACCTGCGTCTTTCACGGCCAGCTTCATGGCAGTGGTTGTCCATAAGCCATTGGGTTCGGGAGCTGCTATGCCATAAGCATCGGCTGTCATTCCGAAGCCAGCTAATTTGGCCCATATTTTTGCCCCTCTTTTTTGGGCATGTTCCAAGGTTTCCAATACCAAAACACAAGCACCTTCACCAATAACAAAACCGTCGCGGTTCAAATCGAAAGGACGGCTGGCTTTTTCAGGTACCTAGTTTGAAGTTGATAAAACCCCCATGCTGGCGTAAGCGTCCAGAACCAATGGGGTCAAGGAGGCTTCCGATCCACCCGCTAAAATTACATCAGCCATTCCAACCCTGAGTAAACCAAGAGCCATACCAATGGAATGAGTCCCTGTGGCACAGGCAGCAGTGACCCCTAAAGTTGGTCCATGAATCCCTAAGACCATGCTGACCGTGCATGTTGGCATATTGGGAATAACCCTGGGAACCGTTAATGGATTCACTGAACCGGGACCCATTTTCAAAAACCGGGAATGTTGGTCTTCGATGTGCGCAAAATCGCCACCCGCTGAACCAATAACACATCCAATTCGGAGTCTGTCTTCGTTGTTCAAATCCAAACCGGCATCCTTTATGGCCTCAATGGCGGCACTGGCAGCAAACTGGCTTCCCCGAGACATTTTTCGGGCCTCTTTGCGGTCGAAATAATCCTCGGGTTTATAAGTTAAAACTTCAGAAGCAATTTGGCTTTTGTGCCCCTGTGGATCAAAAGACTGAATTTTTTGAATTCCAGATTTGCCTGCTACTAACGAATTCCAAAAATCGGTCCGGGTAGAACCTATTGAGGTAAATATTCCTATACCTGTAACTACTACTGCCCTATTGTTATCCATGACCGACTTGAGTTCTTTTTAATTTAACTTTATGTTATTTGCCAAAGATACAAAAGTTAGCAAATTATTCATACTATTTAATTTGCATTGAATGGTTATCAATTTTATAAAAGTTATTTTTGCTTTTAATAATCGCTACTTTGACATATTTCAATCTAGTTTTAGTTTTTCTTTTTGGTGATACTTGGTGTTTTAGT
>DYQV01000766.1 GCA_020719105.1 Rikenella microfusus | reverse complement strand
TTAATGGTTGCTGGACTCCATTTTGCTATATAAACATTCTTGATTAGTATATAGAATTATCTGTTTGATGCAAATATAATCCGCAATGAGCATTAATGGCTGCAAACATGCCCATCACCTTCTCCATGGTGATGTTCGTGTGCCTTGCAACTATTACCACTATCACCAATTGAACCTGCAAGATATTGTTTTACGTTTTCATCGGGTTTTCCTGAACATCCGCGAACAACGCTAATCCCAGCATTATTCAGAACGTTTATGGCACCACCGCCAATACCGCCTGCAAGCATAATTGTTACGCCATTTTGTGCCAAGGTGCCTGCAATGTTCGATTTGCATCCGCAACCCTGTTCTGATTTTATGGTTTGAACTTCGACTATTTCATGGGTTGCTGAAACAGTAAAAACATTATAAAATTCACAATGACCAAAATGGTCGTCGATTTGGTTATTTCTTGTAACCGGAACTGCAATTTTCATGGTATTCTCCTTTTTTATTTTAAAATACTTATATTCTTCAAACTAATTAACTCATCAATGTCATGACGACAACAATCCGAGCATTTTGTATGGTTTTCAATACCTTCAATAAGCTTATAGCATTTGGTACATTTGTACCAGTCTTTTTCAAATTCGAAGTTGCCTCCTTCAATAACAATTGATTTACCTTCAACAAAAGCTTGAGTAATTTTCGTTAAGGCACTGTTATAAATTCGTGTAAGCGTTGGGCGCGAAACTTCCATTTGCTCAGCAGCTTCGTTTTGAGGTAAATTATCGTAATTCACTAATTTAATGGATTCATACTCATCGTATTGCATTATAATGGGGTCGGTTTCACAAACAGCAATACCAAAAGGTTTAAAACCCTGCATTTTTGGGGGATTGCAAATTTTCCTATTTTTCTGCGGACGTGGCAAAGTCTATTTTTATTGCAAAAGTAATGAACCTACGTTCATAATAAAAATATTTTACTAGGTATTTGTAAATTATTTTGAACGTAGGTTCATTATTAGCATCTTAAAAACTTAAT
>DYQV01000765.1 GCA_020719105.1 Rikenella microfusus | reverse complement strand
CCCATCGCACATTCACACCTTTCGCTGTGCTCAGGTATGAATAAAGCGGGATAAATGTAGTTTCGCAGGCTGAACTATTTGGAGGGAAAATATGTGCAGCACTCGTTAGACAACATCCTAGGGATTTATTCGATGTGCATCTATTATTCGAAGAGGAAGGATTTACCGAAGATATAAAACTTGGATTAATGGCAGCACTCTTCAGCCATTACAAAACGATTCATGAACTTATAAATCCGTTATTGAAAGATCAAAAGTCTGCATTTAAATCGCAATTTTCAGGAATGACTGACATCCCCTTTTTGTATGATGATTATGTGAATACACGGACCGAACTAATCAAAAAACTAAAGGAATTACTCACTGAAAATTGTAAGTTCAATTAGTAAATGCAATTAATTCGATCTTCGCCCGTAGTTTAAGAGCTTTTCATTTATATAAAGCCTACCAGCTTGAATTTCCAACAGTGCTTTTTCAAGGGTATGAAAGACCTCCGATTTAAATACACATCCCTTAAAACCAGCCTCAATAATTTGTTCCAGAAATACTTTTTCAATGTGCATGGTAACGGCAAGAATCTTCAAGTTTTTGTGTATCCAGGTAATTCTTTTGGTTGTCTCAATACCATTAATCTGGTCCATAACAATATCCATAACTATAATATCAGCTTGGCTTATCAAGGATGGGGCAAGTTCTAAAAATGCTTCTCCACTGGCGGCTTCAGCAATTACAGTATGATTAAGTTTTTGCTCAATAAAGAACCGAAGAGTAGATCGGAATTCATTATTGTCGTCAACTATAATGATTTTCATGGCAGTATTTTTTTACACTATCAAAGATACCTTTGAAAGCACACAAATAATAGAGAGTAAAACAGTATTACGATTAGGAATTGTACTAAAAATGGATAAGGGTTTACACTCGTTAGATAGAGTGTAAACCCATAAAAATTTATTGAAACGGTGTTTTTTAGCAGTTCTAACCCGGATTATTCATTAATAATCCTGACGATTAAGCTACACCTCAATAT
>DYQV01000764.1 GCA_020719105.1 Rikenella microfusus | reverse complement strand
AACAGTAATTTTTTTCTTGTCTGTTTTATGACCACAAATTTAATCATTTTTTTTAACTTAACTATTGGTCATAATATTGGGGAGTATTATAATGTTCCCGAAAAAATTGGTACATTTGCGGTTTAATGAACGAAAAAATACAGGATTAAATAATGTTTGAACAAACTTTTAAGAATATAGACGATATTTTACACAAAGATGCTGGTTGTGGAAGCGAATTAGATTATGTAGAGCAAACTTCTTGGGTGCTGTTCCTGAAATATTTGGACGATTTGGAGCGTGACCGTGCCACAGCAGCCGAACTGACAGGAAAAACACCTGGACTGAGCGGAGTCGAAGGGTACACCACCATTATTGACAAAGAATATCAATGGAATAATTGGGCTGCCCCTAAAATTACAAACGGAAACGGAGCATTAAAAATTGACCATAACGCACTTACAGGCGATGACCTAACCGACTTTGTAAACAACAAATTGTTTCCATACCTCAAAAAGTTTAAACTGAGTGCCGAGAGTGCCGACACCATTGAATACAAGATTGGCGAGATTTTTAGCGAACTGAAAAACCGCATACAAAGCGGTTACAATTTGCGTGAAGTGATTAACCGCATTGACGAATTGCGTTTCCGTACCCATGCCGAAAAGCACGAAATGAGCCATTTGTACGAAGACAAAATAAAAAACATGGGCAATGCAGGGCGAAACGGTGGCGAATATTACACACCCCGACCGCTCATTACAACCATTGTAAAAGTGGTTGCCCCAAAAATAGGCGACAAAATTTATGACGGTGCTGTGGGTTCAGCGGGCTTCCTTTGCGAAGCATTCGACTATCTGAAAAACCGCCCTTCGACAGGCTCAGGGAGCGGTTTATCTACCAAAGAAACCGAGATACTACAAAAACGAACTTTTTACGGCAAAGAGAAGAAATCGCTGGCTTACATTATCGGCATTATGAATATGATTTTGCACGGCGTAGAAGCTCCAAACATAATACATACCAACACACTTGCCGAAAACCTTGCCGACAT
>DYQV01000241.1 GCA_020719105.1 Rikenella microfusus | reverse complement strand
TGGTTATTGGTTATTGGTTGCTAGTTTCTAATCTCTAAACTTTAAACTCTAATTCATAAATAATCATTGAAAATTGAAAATTGAAAATTATTATATGGTTAAATCCTGTTCTTTTTTCAATTCTACCCCTACTTTATAAACTTGCGCTATAATGTATAAACCAATTCCTACCCACAAAAAGTTAATTATTTGATTATCAAAGGTTGGAATAATTACCATGTTATTTATAATAAATGGTTTCATAAAATAGATTTTAATTACGCTAGCTACTGCCCCAATAATAAAAATTAGAAATGAAAACTTTGCGGTGAATATTAATCGTTTATTTATCTCATCAGTGAAAGGAGTCTCTTGTGTTGTTGCTTTCTTTAAATAATCGAAAAAACGCCACAATTGATAATTATAAACAAGGGTTATCAATACAATACATGCAATAAAAACAAAAACAAAAAACCCATGCCACGAGGAATTCAAAACTAATGATGGATTTCCTGAAATAGTATCAAAATAAACAGTCCCTTCATTAACTTTAGAACCAGAAACTAGCGAATTGGTTTGCACAACCAAGTTAAATTTTCCAAGATAAGCTGCTGATACTGCTTTTATGGGTTTAATAAAATTGATAACTGTAAAACCAATAATTCCAAATCCGAGAATCAGATTCAAATGATACGCCCATTTAAAAAGATAACTCAGTGATTTAATTAAAAGTTTTTCATTCATAGTTAGAAAATTGTTTGACAAAGAAAATCAATCTTTTATTAATAAACAACTATTATTTATTGTTTTTCGATAATTATTTATTGTTTTACAATTTTTAATTATAAAAATACACAACTGTATAATTCAGAGAAGTAGAAATAAAAAAAACCATCCGTAGGAATGGTTTAGTTTCTTATTTCAACCTAAATAGTACTATTTTACTTTTTTGCAAACTGCTTCAAATGCAAGTGGATGGTTCATTGCCAAATCGGCAAGAACTTTACGATTTAAACCCACATTGGCTTTGTTCAATTTACCAATAAACTCGGAGTATGACATTCCATGAAGACGAACTCCAGCATTAATACGCTGTATCCAAAGCCCTCTGAAATTACGTTTTTTTGTTTTACGGTCACGGTATGCATGTTGCAACCCTTTTTCAAAGGTATTTTTTGCAACAGTCCAAACATTTGCTCTTGATCCAAAGTTACCTCTGGTCTGCTTTAATATTTTTTTCCTTCTCGCTCTTGATGCTACAGCATTTACTGATCTTGGCATATTCTTTACTTTTTATGGACTGGTTAGCGTTCCTCACCATTAGGAAACTTTTTTCGGCTAATTCAATCCTGGTTAAACAATTATTATACTACCTCATTGCTAAACAAAGCTTGATGTTTTTTACATCTGCTTTATCAACGGTAGTAAAATAGGTTAAATTACGTTTGCGTTTAGTAGATTTCTTGGTCAAAATGTGACTTTTGAAAGCATGTTTTCTTTTAATCTTTCCGGATCCGGTCAACACAAAACGCTTCTTAGCTCCGGAATTAGTTTTCATTTTAGGCATAATTGTTCAATTTAATCCAACAATTTATTTTTTCTTTTTAGGTGAAATAAGCATTATCATTCTTTTTCCTTCCAACTTAGGCATTTGCTCAACTTTACCTTGATCTTCTATTTCTGTGGCAAGCCTCAGTAATAAAATCTCACCTTGTTCTTTAAATAAAATTGATCTTCCTTTAAAGAACACATAGACTTTAAGTTTTGCTCCTTCATCGAGGAATTTTAATGCATGATTCTTTTTAAAATTAAAATCATGTTCATCGGTATTTGGTCCAAACCGGATTTCCTTTATAATTACTTTGGAAGCTTTGGCCTTTATTTCCTTTTGTTTTTTCTTTTGCTCGTAAAGAAATTTGCTATAATCAATTACCTTACAAACAGGGGGATCAGCGGTAGGCGAAATTTCTACCAAATCAAGCACCTGTGCTTCAGCTATTTTCAAAGCTTCTCTAACTGTATAAACGCCAGGGTTTTCAATATTATCACCCACTAAACGGATCTGGGGTACCCTAATTTCTTCATTAATTCTGAACGCCGATTTCTCTTCTTTTGGTTGAAATCCTCGTCTCGGGGTCTTTGGTCCTACTATGGCTTGGTCCTCCTAATTTAAATTAATACTTAACTAATAGTTCTACTTCTTTATGAATCATTGTGGCAAAATCTTCAAGGCTCATCAGGCCTTTATCGCCATCGCCTTGTTTTCTAACAGAAACTGAATTGGATTCCATCTCCTTTTCACCAACAATAAGCAAATAAGGAATACGTTTTAATTCATTGTCACGTATCTTTCTGCCAATCTTTTCGTTTCGGTCGTCAATTGCGGTGCGAATATCGGAATTATTTAGAATATCTGAAACTTTTTTGGCAAAATCGTTATATTTTTCACTGATGGGTAAAATTACGGCTTGCTCAGGTGTCAACCACAATGGGAACTTTCCACCGGTATGCTCAATCAGAACCGCTACAAAACGTTCCATGGAACCAAAAGGTGCTCTGTGAATCATTACCGGACGGTACCGTTTATCATCGTTTCCAATGTATTCCAATTCAAAACGTTCAGGTAAATTATAATCAACCTGAATGGTTCCTAATTGCCATTTGCGACCAATGGCATCGCGAACCATAAAATCCAGTTTTGGACCGTAAAAGGCAGCTTCACCAAGCACCACCGTTGTTTCAAGTCCTTTTTCATTACACGCTTCAATGATGGATTGTTCTGCTTTTTGCCAGTTTTCGTCGCTACCGATATATTTTTCCCGGTTGTTTGGATCACGCAAAGAGATTTGAGCAGTATATTCATTGAATTCCAATGTTTTGAAAATGTACAAAACAATATCAATTACTTTGATAAACTCTTCTTTCAATTGATCGGGTCGGCAGAAAATGTGGGCATCATCTTGGGTAAATCCTCTAACGCGCGTTAAACCATGCAATTCACCGCTTTGCTCGTATCGATAAACAGTACCAAACTCAGCAAACCGAATAGGAAGATCTTTGTACGACCGTGGTTTTACTTTATAAATCTCGCAGTGATGCGGGCAATTCATAGGTTTCAGTAGAAACTCCTCGCCTTCGGCTGGTGTGTGAATGGGCTGGAATGAATCGGCTCCGTATTTTGCATAGTGACCCGAGGTTACATAAAGTTCCTTTTGCCCGATATGGGGCGTAATTACCGGTAAATAACCATAGGTGCGTTGCACCCTTTTCAGAAAATTTTCAAGACGTTCACGCAATATGGCTCCTTTGGGCAACCATAAGGGCAATCCCTGACCCACCTTTGCTGAAAAGGTAAATAATTCCAGTTCTTTTCCTAATTTGCGGTGATCGCGTTTTTTTGCTTCTTCAAGCAAAACCAAATAATCGTCGAGCATTGATTTTTTTGGAAAAGTGATTCCGTAAATCCGGGTCAATTGTTTGCGTTTTTCATCGCCGCGCCAATAAGCACCGGCAATGCTCAATATTTTAACCGCTTTAATAAATTCGGTATTTGGCAAATGTGGGCCACGGCACAAATCGGTGAAATTTCCCTGTTTGTAATAACTGATGGTTCCATCTTCCAAATCGTTGATTAATTCAACTTTGTAGTTTTCATTAATACCTCCAAAATAATCTAACGCTTGACTTTTCGAAACTTCGGAACGGTTATAATCCAATTTGTGCGAAGCCAATTCCACCATTTTTGTTTCTATGGCAATGAAATCGCCGTCGCTAATTGTTTTGTTGTCACCCAAATCCACGTCGTAATAAAATCCATTTTCAATAGCCGGCCCTATACCAAACTTAACACCTGGATACAATTCCTGCAAAGCCTCTGCCATTAAGTGTGCCGACGAATGCCAAAAGGCATGCTTTCCCTCTTCATCGTCCCATTTGTGTAATTTAATGGTGGCATTTTGCTGAATGGAGCGTGTTAAATCCCAGACATTCCCATCAACAGTAATGGACAATACTTCTTTTGCCAACCTAGGACTGATGCTTTGGGCAATATCCATTCCGGTGATTCCTTTTGGGAACTCCCGTACACTATTATCGGGAAAGGTTATTTTTATCATGATGCGCAAAAATTAACTTTTAAACAAGGGTGCAAAATTAGAATTAATGTTTGATAATAAACTATTTGCAAATTAAAAAAATCACTTAAAAAGAAGATTTTTGGATATGATGGCAAATTGGAAACGACAAACCATTAAATCGGGCCCAGATGAATAAAAAAAGCTCCATCCTATAGGAATGAAGCTTTTAACTGGTTTGAGCTAAATTGTTTTCAGTAAAACCCAAATTGAGCGATTTGAAAAGGCAAATCACTCAATTTGTTATTTGTTAAGTTCTGTCAATCGATCAGCCAATTCTTCAACATGAGTTTTGAATTCCTTTCTTATTCTGACGCAATGTTGCTTCAATTCCTCGTTTTTTCCTTTTTTGGCTTCGTTGATTTGCTGTATTAATGCAGACTTCATGTTAACCGAGTCGGAAATAATTGCTGCCAGTTCATCTTGACTTTTGTCGGGGAACAGGAAATTATAGGTAAAACACTCCACCACCAATTCTGAAGTTACGTAGTTTATGTCTTTTTTTAAGTTTCTGATGTTTGCCATGTTACTTTTGTTTTATATAAATTAA
>DYQV01000763.1 GCA_020719105.1 Rikenella microfusus | reverse complement strand
TTAAAAAAAACGGGGCAAAACCGAAAAGCCTTACGAGTAGGAAATTAAATCTAAATAAAATGGATAATATATGTAATTTGGCATCACAATGCCCAATATTTAATGGAATATTGACTGGAAAGGAGTCTACATCTAGAGCATACCGAGTGCAATTTTGCGAAGCAGGTGAAGATAATTGGAATACTTGTAAACGATTTATGACTAAAAACCGTTTTGGAAAATGCCCACCAGATTTATTGCCAAATTCGTCTTTGACAATTGAAGCAATAGGAATCAAATACAATTTAAACTAATCTGTTCAAAAATCCAAAAGATCAATTCAAATTGGCTTTTGTGAAAACAATCAACAGTCTAAATAGTCACGGTGTGGATTTATATGTTTAATAAATAATGATAAAACCCCTATTATCAGCAAGTTGTTAATTCACACCATGACTTTTAATTGCCCATTGATTCTTGATTGCGGTTGCCTCTTTTGTAACTTAACTACCCTGCAGTAAACCAGCTTATTTAACGATGTAGCATTTTTATACTCAACCCTTTTTGTGCCGACCATCCTTCTTTGTCGGTAAGGCTTATAAAAAAATGATAATCGCCTTCATCATATAAATTTTCCCCATCACTTACAGGGATTGAAATGGACACGCTTGTTTCGTATTCGGTAAGCCCTAAGGGGATGTCATAATCCTCGATAAATAAAAATGGATTTACGGGGTCTTTCTTTGGGCCAAGAGTGCATACTGTTACTTCGGTGCTGTGCGAATGATGGTCAAAGTTATTGTGAATATCCATGCTGAATGCTTTAAAAGAGCCCAGTTCTGCATTATCGGAAAACAAAGCTTTAAAAGTAAACGGCTCACCAAAATATAGGGTATCGCAATTCACAGGGAATGCATCCTGAATGGTTAAATCAATAACAGGCTTTACTTTATCAATTTCGTCATCTTTTCCGCAGGAATTGAAAAAAATGAGCAGTAAAAACGGAATTATTATTCTGTAAGTTTTCATGTTTAAAAAATTAAGGGCAGGCTTTACTAA
>DYQV01000240.1 GCA_020719105.1 Rikenella microfusus | reverse complement strand
ATTTTTTATAATTTTATAAACCAAAAAATTGCATTTGCTGGTTGAATCTACCAAATATGATTATTTATGATAACTAAGAACATTCTATATTTAGTTTTTTTTATAGGTTACTTTAACTTACTTCAGGCTCAAGAACCTACTGAAAAGGTTTCATTATTTAAAGACAGTACCGATGGTGCTTATGATATCAGTAACTGGCTCCTTAAAAAAGAGGGATTTTTATTGATTCCTTCAATAATTACGGAACCCGCTGTTGGCTATGGTGCCATGGCTACGGCTGTTTACTTTCATTCATCCTATTCCGAAAAGCACGGTCCCCCATCTATGTCGGGAGTTATTGGTGGGGGTACCGAAAATGGAACTTGGATGGTAGGGGTTTTTCATGTGGGGTATTGGAAAAATGATCGACTCCGGTATATGGGAGCTGTGGCAAGGACTGATGCCAATATCGGATTTTATGGTTCCGGGGCAATTACCGATTTAACCGGAGAGTCCATTAACCTGAACATGGACGCCTGGATTTTACTACAGCAATTAAAAGGCAGAATCGGACGATCCAACTTTTTTGTGGGAGGTAAATACCTGTTGCTCGATACCGAAAACACCTTTGAAGTTCCGGTGGATGAGCCTGAGTTCCATGGTGCAGAACTAAGTTCGGTATTGAGCGAGGCATCGCTGATATTGAACTACGATTCGCGGAACAATGTGTTTTCGCCAACTAAAGGATTTTTTATTGATTGGTCGGGAACTTATAGTGATGATTGGATGGGCGGAGATGGTCTTTATGGGCGCATGGGTATAGATTTATTGAGTTATTTGCGTGCAACGGACAACTTATTGGTAAGCATGCGCATTGAAAGCAACTACACTTTTGGCAATGTACCGTTTTATGCCCGCCCCATGGTGCAATTAAGGGGAGCACCACTTATGAAATATCAAAACAAAAACACTTCGGTTTTTGAAGCCGAAGTGGACTGGAAAGTTTATCGTCGTTGGAGTTTAATTGGGTTTACCGGAATAGGTAACGCCTATTCCAGCCTGAGTGAATTTGACAAAGGGAAAAGTGTTCGGAACTATGGTAGCGGATTCCGTTATATACTTGCCCGTAAATTTGGGGCAAAAATGGGGATGGATTTTGCCTTTACACAAGACGATTTTGCTTTTTATTTTGTGTTCGGAACGGCGTGGCTTAGGTAAAAATTTTATTTATACAATAAAAAAAGCCGGGATAGGTTTTAACCAATCCGGCTTTTTAGTAATTCCTAAGTAAGAATTTCGTAACGATTATTTATTTTTTGGTGGATACCAAACAAATACCTTTTTAACTCCATTATTGATGTTGCTGGTTCTGGTTTTTCCACTGGCATCTTCATCAATAGTCTTGGTGGCACGTCCTTGCCAAACCAATTGATTTTTTGAGGCATCAATTATATCAATAAATACAGTTCCTACTAGGTATTTATTGTAGTCAATATTAGTAGTAGAATAACCACCACCATATCCATATCCGTATCCATGGCCATAGTAACCGGCACCATAACCGTAGCCATAAGGGCTGGTAGTGGTAGCAGTGGCACTCATTTCTTCCTTCACAATAATGTTGAGGTCAATCAACACATCGGGTGTGGCTGATTCAACCATCCCTTTGGCATTGAGTTCTGTTACAATGGCATTCATTAACCGGCTGCGGTTTAAATCACTCACAGGCAGTTTTTCCGCGTGCTCCGAAAATTTAAATGTTTTATACTGAGCAAATGGAGCGGTTTTATCATAATCGGTGGATACTTTAACGGAGCTGCAAGACGCAACGGCTATCATTACTACAAAACAAATTAGTATATTTTTCATGTTTTATTAGTCCTTAAGGGTTAATCCAACTCCAATGGCAAAATAACCTTGGGCATCTAAATCACCACTTTTAAAACCGTAAAAATATTTTCCGGTTAAACAAAGTGAGGTGCTTTCAGAAGCATAAACGTTTATACCAACCTCAGGGCGCAAACAAAATTGCCATGCGTCTATTTCAAAGGTGTACATGCTCATATCAGTATTCTGAATGGTGTACATGGTGCCAATACCTAATCCAACATAGGTAGATAGGTCAGCATCCGGATCCACATAATAATCAAAAGCAACCAACATCGGAAAGTTATTGCTATAATGGTATTGTTTGCCAGAATAATCCACATTTCCACTAGTGTAAGTATCATAAGGAATTTCATCGTAAAATACGTTCCAGCTAAAATCAACCCCAACCCCAACGTTTTGTTGTACTAAAGAACGGTAGTCGATGTTGAAACCACGCCAGCTCATGGGGCTGATAAAATCGTGCATATTGCCGGTTCCAATACCTACTGAATATTGCAATGAGGTGTAACTACCTTGTGAAAATGCCATTACCGATGATACTGATAGTAAGGCTATAATTAATAACTTTTTCATATTCCTGGAATTTTATTAGTTAGTTTTCAAATAGGGTGATTGGGTAAATGCTTGGTTGATAGCATCAGTAACACGACTTACATTACCATATCCGGTTAAAAGTCCGTTGGCTGCACCCGTCCATTGGGTTACTGGATTTCCACCAAAATCGGCTTCATTTGGATCAGGATCAAACAGAGTCATTAACAAAGTACCCGTGGTGTATGATGTGGTGTAACCACCACCATAATAAGGGTAATAACCGCCATACCAATACGACCAATAATCGTAATAATAAACAAGGGTAGTACTGGTCATTGCTGCAGGAAGTAAAATTAAATCGACACCGGCAATAACAGCAGAGTCAGTTGTTTCAACACGAGTCCATCCCAAATCATCCATATTTTTTGCAATTGCAGTAAGTATTGGGGCAGCATATATGTCAAGCATAAATTCCGGCAACTCACCTTCAATTTTATTTCCTGTTATTTTTACAATTTTATCAGGCATAGCATAGGTATTCCCAGCAGCAAAATCATAATCAGCATTGTGATAGGTTGCCACAACATCCATATCATCTACGTATTCAACTCCACCGGGATAACATCCCCAAAGGAATAACCCGCTTAGAGCCAGTGAGAAAATTAAAGCATGTTTTTTCATAATTTGGTACATTTAAATTTGTATAATTTTAAGTTTATATATTTTTAATAAAGACAAACAAAATTAGGCAATTAATTCTGAGTATGCAAATGATTCTTACTTTTGTTTGGCCTAGACGGCAATTCAATCATGATAAAGTAAGGTTAATACTAATGAATAAAAATGTAACTAATTCCTTCATAATGCGAATCAAAGATATTTTCCTTTCCGGATGCTATCAATACTTATTAATGAGTATTTATTTCAAGTTTTTTCGATTTAACTCATACAAGCAGCCACTATTGTGTGTTCAATTCTTTGCTATTTCCAGAAATCTAAATTTGTATGAAATTTGTTTTTATATTTGTCGGGTATCAAAGCAAAAATTTTAATTGTTTCAATCATACCGGAAATTATTAAGCCTTGCAATGAACCAAAACCCTAAGATTGTTTTAATTATTTTAACCAATTGTATATGAATTTAAAATTTCCAACGTATTTAATCCCCTCTTTATTATTTACTGCTGGACTAGCATCTTGCTATCCGGTAGATGATGATGCAGTGGATGATTACGATTTAGCTGCCACAGTATATAATAAGGAATACTATTCGGAATCGGCTGGAGTTAATAAATATCAAGACTTTACTAACTTTTATATAACGGATACCATTACTCATGTTATCAATGAAGGTGAAGCGGATGATATAAGTCGCAAATACGATTCGTATATCATCAATTTAGTAGCCACAAACATGAAACATGCTGGATATAGCCAAGTATTCAGCATTGATTCTACTGAATTATATATGACTATTGCTTATACCAAAACCTCTTTTGAAACCTTACATTATTACTTTTCAGGAGGCGGTTATTATTATCCTTGGGCTTCGTACGGAAATTATACAACTACCTACGAAACGGGGACCTTGCTCATTTCTATGGTTGAAACGGCTCGGATTGATTCTACTAATCCTGAACTTCCAGTAATTTGGTCAGGTGCAGTCAATGGGGTTATTGAAGATTCTAAAGCCAACAATCAAGAAAGACTGGCAAAAAATATCAATCAGTGCTTTATTCAGTCGCCGTATTTAAATAAAACCAGTAATTAAACGCTTTAAACAAATCAACAACTATTAGAAAAAGTATGAAAATTCGATATAGCATCATCAGTTTATTTTTATTTCCTGCCTTAGGCTTACAAGCCCAAAGCAGCCGTTTAAGCCAGGGGTTTACCTATTCAGCTGCAATTCCTACCGGAGTTACTAAAGATTTTTGTATAGATGCCACCTTCCGGGGGTTTAATTACGAAGGATATTTTGAAGTAGGCTCTAATTTTGCCTTAGGTTGGCTTTTTGGATGGAATATTTTTTACAACAAATTATCAAATCAAACTTATATAAATGATAATTTAACCATACAAGGAACACAATATCGATACATGAATGAATTTCCGATGCTATTAAGAGGGCTTTACTTGTTCGGAGAAAAAGACAAAATAAGACCTTTTGCCGGTGGAGATTTGGGTGTAATTTATAATGTGCGGGATATTGATTTAGGCGTTTACAGCAACAAACAAATGGCCTGGCAGTTTGCCGTGGCACCTGAGGTTG
>DYQV01000239.1 GCA_020719105.1 Rikenella microfusus | reverse complement strand
ATATTGAGGTGTAGCTTAATCGTCAGGATTATTAATGAATAATCCGGGTTAGATAAACTGCTTGTGCCGATTTTATATTACGAATTCATATAACCCGGCTTTTAAGCCGGGGTTATTACTTGCGTGAGGGGTTATTCGCTAACGCTCATGAGGGTTTCACCGTTCGCCGTTCATATTAAATCCTTTCAGGATTTTTTTAAATGCGGTTGCCCTGTGTTTTGATTTTTTAGTTTTGTGCTTTAAATATATTTTGTATTTTAGTAGCTGAAAAGTTTTGCTTTCAAAGGAAAGAACCTTTTAAAGCTATTGTTAACGCTGTAAAACATAAATCGTGAAAAACTTAATTAGTTGTTTAATTGTCGGATTATCCCTTCTCATAACTACTCAATGTACAAATCCAAATAAACCAGCAAAAGAGGATTCAAGTAGGATGGATGAAGTGGCTGAAAAAAATGGATTCAATTCCTTTGAAAATTCTTTAAGTGCTCCCTCACCTGAAGAGGTTATGAGTTTGTTCGAGGATTCAGGTTTGGAGTATAATGCTAGTGCACTAAACGCTCCTGAAAATATATCAAAGTACTTAAAATCGAACTCTTTAAGTTTGAATTTGGGAGTTTATGCTACAGACGCAGCCTACTTAAATATGTTCAAACAGTATTCGTTAATGACTCGTTATTTGGAAAGTATTTTTACTATTACTGATAAATTGGAAATCGTAGGAATATATCAGGATTTTGATTATAAAAAAGTGCTTCTTGAGGTCGATAATCAGGATTCCTTGATATTTCTTTCTGAAGGCATATATCAAAGTTTGAACGAATATATGATTGAAACCAACAATGAACCCATGCTTTGCCTTATCTCGCATGGTTCATTTATTGAATTAATGTATTTATCCCTTGAATCAATTAAGGCTTTCAATCCGGAAGATCCAATTCTTCAGAGCATTTCCGATCAGTACATGTACTTGGATAATTTGTATGAGTATGCTGTGCAATTTCAAGATAATGCCGATATTCAGGGAATGCTAACCCAATTAGCAACCTTGAAAGATATATGGAGTCAATTGGAACAAACAGAAAAGCAACATATAGTTTCAAAAGACAGTAATGGAAAAACAGCCGTTAAAGGAGGCAAAAAACATACGGTTACTGAGGCTCAATTTATTAAATTGAAAGAAGCGGTAAAAGAAATTCGGACAAGCATTACTTTATAATATAAAAACGAATGAAAATGTATAACTTCCTATTTAGAGTTCTTTTTTACTCACTACTGGTTTTTATAACCATAACACCAGCAACAGCCCAGTCGGGGTGCAACGATTTTAAAGACCGATGCGATGGTTCTGGTGAGCCGTATAAATATAGTGGTCAATCAAAAAGTGGAACCTTTGAATTAGGTCAATCCTCGAGTTTTAAAATTTCTGCTTACGGTGGATATGAATATAGCATGAGTTTATGCGCTGAAAAACAACTTAAAGGAACCTTTTTCAGAATAAGGGAAAATTCAATCGATGGTGAATTGTTATATGATGGTCAGGCTGAAGGAGATAATATGAATCAGAAATTATTTTTTATTGAAGACTCAAAACCATTAGTTATTGAAGTAGTGGTTCCTGAAGGAGATAAACCAAAGCAAGAATTGGAATACTCTGAAACCATAGGTTGTGTTTCAGTAATTATAGAATATTATAAAGTAGGTAAAAAAGGATTTGAATAAGACCCAAATTGAGCGATTTGGTCGCAGCCATAAATCGCTCAACTTAGGTAAGAATATTGACTCTTGAAAAAAACCTGGGAGAATTGAAATTATTTATTGCAAAATAAATGGTTTCAATTTTTTAATTTAGAAATAACTTCGTAGCAAAAAACAGTTACCTTTGTAGGGTAATTCACAATGGGGGTGCCCTACCAAACGGGCTGAGATCATACCCTTTGAACCTGATACGGATAATGCCGGCGCAGGGAAGAAGAAGATAATCAATCCCATTGCAATAGTATTAACAAACCCATTTAAAAATGGGGCATAAAATTATTGTGATGATAAAATTAAATTTATTTCTGTTTTTAACAGTGCTTGGCTATTTTGTCCAAGCCCAGTATTCAATCTCTGGTAAAGTTACCGATGCCAATGGCACACCACTTTCCGGAGCAAGTATTCAGATAGAGACCACCTTTTTAGGTGCAGTAACCAACTTGCAGGGTCAGTACCTAATAAAATCGGCTAAGGCTGGAACCTACAACCTAAATGTCTCATTTTTGGGATATGAAAGGCAAAGCCTTATTTTAGAAGTTAACCAAGACGTCGTTCTGAACTTTGAATTGGTACCCAAAGCTTTTATGGCCGAAGAGGTTATTGTAAAAAGCACCCGTGCTGGGGAAAATGCCCCGGGAACTTACGCCAATATCTCAAAAACAGAACTTGCAAAAGAAAACCTGGGTCAGGATTTACCCTATCTTTTGAGTCTAACACCTTCGTTAGTGGCTACTTCTGATGCTGGGTCCGGAATAGGTTATACCGGGTTCCGCATCCGCGGAACCGATGCCAACCGCATTAATGTTACCGTAAACGGAATTCCATTGAACGATGCCGAATCGCATTCAGTTTATTGGGTCAATATGCCTGACTTTGCCAGTTCGGTTGAAAACATTCAGGTACAGCGCGGTGTGGGAACTTCAACCAATGGAGCCGCAGCCTTTGGAGCTACCGTTAACATGCAAACCAACACCCTGTGCGAAAAACCGTACGCCGAGGTTTCATCGGCAACAGGCTCGTTCAACACCTTTAAAAACACTGTTATGGTGGGAAGCGGTTTGCTGAACGGACACTTTGCGGTGGATGCCCGTTTATCGAAAATTACATCCGATGGTTATATCGACAGGGCATTCAGCGATTTAAAATCGTTTTATGTTTCGGGCGGATATTTTGGCGAAAATACGTTGGTGAAAATTAATGTATTTTCAGGGAAAGAACAGACGTATCAGGCATGGAATGGAATCCCAAAAGTGAGGCTTGAAAGCGATACCGCAGGAATGCAACGATATGAAGATCATGGGCTTTATACCGCAGAGGAAATTCATCAAATGAAGGCATCCAATCCAAGAACCTACAATTATTTTACCTACAACAACCAAACCGATAACTATCAGCAGGATAATTACCAACTGTTTTTTTCTCACAAAATCAACGAAGCCCTCATTTTCAATACATCCATACATTACACTTATGGGCGGGGATATTACGAGGAGTTTAAAACCGACGACAGCTTCTTTGATTATGGGATGCATGATGTGATTGTGGGTGTTGATACCATTACCAATACCAATCTGGTGCGCCAAAAATGGCTCGACAACCATTTTTATGGAGTCGTGGCATCCCTCAATTACACCCAAGGAAAATGGGATGTTTCCGTTGGAGGAGGAACCAATAAGTATGATGGTCGGCATTTCGGCAACGTTATTTGGGCACAAATGCTGGGTGATGTGGAAAAAGATTATGAATGGTACCGCAGTAGCGGTAACAAAACCGATTGGAACGTTTATGGGAAAGCGAACCTCCAGATATCGGAACAGCTTTCGGCAACGACCGATTTGCAATTCCGTAGGATTAACCATGATATTGATGGAATTGATGATGACCTGCGCGATATTACCCAAAATCATTCCTTTGAATTCTTTAACCCAAAAATAGGATTGAATTACAAGCCAAACAACCAAACGGAAACCTATGTTTATTATGCCATCGGCAACCGCGAACCCAACCGGAGTGCTTATACCGATATAGCACCGGGACAAACCGTTCCCACCTCGGAAAGACTGAATAATTTGGAAGCCGGCTATTTATTCAAAGAGGAGCGGCTGAGTTTAGGAGCGAACTTGTATTATATGCTTTATAAAGACCAATTGGTGTTAACCGGACAAATAAATGATGTGGGCACTGGCATTATGACCAATGTGGACAAAAGTTACCGCCGGGGTATTGAAGTTGTGGCCGGTGTGCAGCTTACCCGTTGGTTGAAATGGGATGGAAACTTTACATTGAGCCAAAACAAAATAATCGATTTTACCGAGTATGTGGATGATTATTCATTTGAATGGGAATATTTGGGTCAACAATCTACTCATTTTGATAAAGCGGATATCGCTTTTTCGCCCAATGTGTTAGCCAACAGTCTGTTTAAAGTTACTCAGGTAAAGGACCTGACTGTCGGTATTAGTTCGCAATATGTGGGCAAGCAATACATTGATAACTCTATGAGCAACGAACGTTCGCTACATGCTTATTTGGTTAACAACCTGCTGGTGAATTATACTTTGAAACCCAAATTTATGAAGGAAATAGGATTTCAATTGCAGGTAAATAATTTGCTTAACGCCAAATACGAGAATAATGCCTGGGTTTATTCTTATGTATACGGGGGTGAGCGTTTTGCTATGGACGGATATTTCCCTCAAGCCGGAATCAATTTTATGTTAGGTGTAAATTTTAAATTTTAAAAAAGCCCCATCTTTCTGAATGACTTTTTTGCATTAGTATTCGGTAAATACAAAGGGAATATTGTATCATTCCACCCATACCGCCACCAAGCATTGGCATTTTTAATAGAAGAGAATTTGCTATTAACATCATTGCCGAACTCAACGAAGCGTTCATGAGCGATGGGGAAATGTATTAA